>JBDLRA010000071.1:0-2986 GCA_039800285.1 Pseudomonadota bacterium | reverse complement strand
CTCACCAAAGAGCGCTGTTCCGATGCGGACCATAGTGTCCGCATCCGGAATTGACTCAGCAATCGCAGACTCTAGGTCTGCCGACATTCCCATCGACAAGAGATTGAAGTTCTTCTGAGCCTCGCTTGGAAGGCTTTGTCGTGCCTGTTGAAAGCAGCTCACTAACTGGCGGAACCGAGCGCGCTGTATAGCGATATCGTCTGTCGGCTCAGGAATAGCCATTAGTCCCCGAAGCGATAGCCGGGGAAGGGCAGCGACTACCTGCGCAAGACTCGTAACTAGCTCCGGGCTGATACCGCTTTTAGACGCTTCTCCGCTCACATTGACCTGCAGGCAGACCTGCAGAGGCTCGAGGTGATCTGGACGCTGTTCCGATAGCCGATGGGCGATCTTGTCGCGATCGACTGAGTGAATCCAGTCGAAGTGCTGGGCCACATCTTTCGTTTTATTGCTTTGAAGCGGCCCAATGAAGTGCCAGGTAATCTCTTGGCGAAGATCAGCAAGGTCGAGAATCTTCTCGACGCCCTCTTGGACATAGTTCTCACCGAAATTCTTGAGTCCCGCAGCTTGGGCGGCGCGCACCATCTCTGCGGATTTGGTTTTGCTCACCGCAAGCAGGCGAATCCGCGCGGGATCTTTCTGGCTCTGAGTGCAGGCGGCTTGAATCCGCTCTCTGACCGTAGCGATCGCTTGATGGATGTCAGCGGAGAGATCGGTTGGCATGTCTCGATCTAATTCTTCGTCGTTAATTACTCAGGCTGAATAGCGCTGGCTTCAGACGTTGCGGGCTTTTTATCCCGCATGGATCCCGAGACCATATCAAATCGCATCCATCGGCATTCGATGTCGCCGTTATAGACAGGGACGCGCCGACTTGATTTCAGGCGCAGCGCAGACTCAAGTTTTAGGTTGTCCGTTAACAGCCAGGCCTGCCAGCCTGAGAAGTTCTTCTTCAATGTTTCTGCTAACTGGCGCTCAAAGTCATCGCCGTCTTTCTCAAGGCGCTTGCCATACGGGGGGTTTGCCACTAACACCCCGTGCGCTGCGTGGGGTGTCGCTTGTGCTGCAGGCCCTTGTTTCCAAGTGATTGCAGAAGCGGCTAAATCCGGAAGCGCACGCTGGGCGTTTCCTTGGGCAATCGAGAGCATGCGGGGGTCGATGTCGCTACCCACCATCACGGGGGGCTTAAGACCACTTCCAGAAGACGCCACTTCTTTTTTTAGGCTTTCGTTCACGCGATCAATCGCTTCACGCGCCTCCTTGCGAAGGTGCTGCCAGTTCACCTGGCCCATAGGCGATGCGGCATGGAAATGTTCCGCAGCGAAATCCCTAGGGGACTGCGGTACATAGCCTGGCGGCAGCTTTAACGCCCGTTGCATCGCTTCGATCAATAACGTGCCACTGCCACAGAATGGATCCATTAAAGGGGCCTTGCCATCCCATTGGGTCATCTGGATGAGTGCGGCCGCGAGGTTCTCACGCAATGGGGCTTCGCCTTTCGCCTGACGCCAGCCGCGCTTAAAGAGCGGCTCACCAGAGGTGTCGAGATAAAGCGTAAGGATGTTCTGATCTAAAAAAGCCCAGACACGAATATCGGGGTGTGTCGTGTCAATCGATGGACGCTCACCGCGAGTGGTCCGAAACCGGTCGCAGATGCCATCTTTGATCAGAAGGGTTGCGAAGTTTCGGGCAAGCGGCTTTTCAAGTTTTGGTTCACGACCGACGGCAAGATCAATCCGCAGCGTTTGACGAAAGGTGAACCAGGTCTCCCACTGGATCCGCGTGGCGATCTTTCGGATGTCTTCCTGGGTACGAATCTGGCCCTGGCCAACTTCCACTAGGATTCGCGTAGGAATACGCGCCCAAAGGTTTGCGCGGGCAATCGCCTCTGGTGTTGCGCTAAATCGTGCGCCACCGCGACCCATAGTGACTTCACGGAAACCAGGCTGTTCGTTGAGCTCCTGGGTTAAGGCCTCTTCAAGTCCAGCGGGGCAGACTGCAAATCCATGTAATGACAATTGAGGCCTTATTTCTTAGAAGGGCTTGACCACGACCAGAACGACAGAGGCAGTCAGAATGAGAACGGGGACTTCATTAAACCAGCGATACCAGACGTGGGACCGATGGTTTGTGTTGGCAATGAACTGCTCGACATGCTGATGACAGATCCCGTGATAGACCACCAGAATCACGACCAACAGCAACTTAGCATGCATCCAGCCCCCAGAAATCCCATAGCCTAGCCAGACCCAGAGCCCCGAGGCCAAAGCAAGTGCGCCAATGGGGGTCATGAATCGATAAAGCTTAATGGTCATCAAGATCAGCCGCTTACGCTCAGCCACGTGGGCGTCACCTTCTGGCACCATCGCTAGGTTCACAAAAATACGGGGAAGATAAAAAAGTCCAGCAAACCAGCTGGTCACCATGATGATGTGGAACGATTTCCACCAGGCATAGGTCTGCATGTTGTCAATCACCATCAGCACACCAACGATGACCACTGCAATGATGGAGTTCTTCAGGACACTTTTTAGATTTTCCACAACATCACTCTCTGCTATTTCTGGCATCGGGCGAACGTTCCCGTCGGCCCCTGCTCACATTTATTCGCGAATCTCACCTTGGCCCAGCACCACCCACTTATAGGTGGTCAGCCCCTCTAATCCCACAGGGCCGCGGGCGTGGATCTTGTCGTTGCTGATCCCGATCTCGGCACCTAGGCCGTATTCAAAGCCATCGGCAAAGCGGGTCGAGGCATTGACCATGACCGACGCCGAGTCGACCTCACGGAGAAAGCGCATCGACTTGGAATAGTTCTCGGTCACGATGGCATCCGTGTGATGCGAGCCATAGGTATTGATATGGTCAATCGCCGCATCCATATCGGCGACGGTCTTCACCGCCAGAATGGGGGCGAGATATTCGGTGTGCCAGTCTTCTTCCGTTGCGTCTAGAAGCTGGCTGATATCGGCGCCAGCAGCCTTCG
>JBDLRA010000070.1:0-2988 GCA_039800285.1 Pseudomonadota bacterium | reverse complement strand
AGGCAAAGCGATTGTCAGCCAAGAGGAAATGGTTGATCGAGTCCGCGCTGCTGTTGACGCGCGAACAGATCCCGACTTTGTCATCATGGCGAGAACAGATGCGCTGGCCGTCGAGGGTCTGCAAGCGGCGATTGATCGCGCCTGCGCCTGCGTTGAGGCCGGTGCCGACGCCATCTTTCCGGAGGCCATGACCGAGCTCTCGATGTACAAAGAATTCGCAAAAGCCGTGAAAGTCCCCGTCCTTGCGAACATCACCGAATTCGGCGCCACACCGCTTTACACCACCGATGAGCTCAAAGGCGCCGATGTCGCCATGGTGCTCTATCCCCTCTCAGCCTTCCGCGCCATGAACAAAGCAGCCGAGGCCGTCTACCAGGCGGTGCGTCGCGACGGCACGCAGAAAAATGTCGTCTCCATGATGCAGACACGCCAAGAACTCTACGACTCGATTGGATACTGGGACTACGAGAACAAACTCGACGCCCTGTTCCAAAGCAAATAGGCCAGACAAGGCGACTCATGAGTCGCCTTAGTTTTCTGGGCCACAACTCTTTTATTTCACTACGCACGAACAGACTATGACCACTTCTCCAGAACTTGCTCCAAACGCCCCTAAGCCCAAAAAATCTGTAGCCCTCTCTGGCGTCGCTGCAGGCAACACGGCACTGTGTACCGTGGGACGTACCGGAAATGACCTCGCGTATCGGGGTTACGACATCCTTGATCTCGCAGAGACCTGTGAATTTGAGGAGATCGCCTATCTCTTGGTGCACGGCAAGCTGCCCACCTTGGCCGAACTGAATGGTTATAAAGGCAAGCTCAGAGCCCTACGCGGCATCCCAGCGAACGTGATGCAAGTCCTCGAGTCACTTCCCGCGTCCTCTCACCCGATGGATGTCATGCGCACCGCCGTCTCAGCACTCGGCTGCAACCTGCCGGAAAAAGATGACCATGGCGCACCGGGTGCACGCGATATCGCTGATCGGCTCATGGCATCGCTGGGCTCCATGCTGCTCTACTGGTATCACTACAGCCACAACGGCAAGATGATTGATGTGGAAACGGACGACGACTCGATCGGCGGTCACTTTCTAAACCTGCTCCACGGCCGAACACCTCCCGACGAGTGGGTTCGTGCCATGCATACCTCTCTGATTCTTTACGCAGAGCACGAGTTCAACGCCTCTACCTTCGCAGCCCGAGTTGTTGCAGGGACTGGCGCCGATTTTTACAGCAGTATCACGGGCGCAATCGGTGCGCTACGGGGTCCCAAACATGGCGGCGCTAACGAAGTCGCCTTCGAGGTGCAAAAGCGCTATGACTCGCCCGATGAGGCAGAGGCGGATATCCGTCGCCGCGTCGAGAACAAAGAAGTCGTCATCGGATTTGGACATCCCGTCTACACGATTGCTGACCCCCGTAACAAGGTCATCAAAGAAGTGGCCCGTCGCCTCTCGGTCATGGCCAAAGACACCAAGATGTTTGATATCGCCGAGCGGCTTGAATCCGTGATGGCAGACGCGAAAAAGATGTTCCCCAATCTCGACTGGTTTAGCGCCGTGAGTTATCACATGATGGGGGTTCCCACCGCCATGTTCACACCGCTCTTTGTGATCTCGCGAACCTCTGGATGGAGCGCCCACATCATTGAGCAGCGTGCCGACGGCAAGATCATTCGACCGAGCGCAAACTACACGGGCCCCGAGGACCAGGCGTTCGTCCCGATCGAGAAACGCAAATAACGCACGAGGTCGCCCATGAACACCGCCCACCGGAAGCCACTGCCTGGTACTGGTCACGACTTTTTTGACACGCGTGCAGCCGTAGAGGCTATTCGTCCAGGAGCCTACGACGGGCTCCCGTACACCTCGAAGGTGCTTGCAGAAAATCTCGTGCGCCGTTGTGATCCCGCGTCCCTGCGTGACGCCCTTCTTCAGATCATTGACCGCAAACGTGACCTTGACTTTCCATGGTTCCCGGCACGTGTGGTCTGCCACGACATTCTTGGACAGACTGCACTTGTTGATCTTGCAGGTCTGCGTGATGCGATCGCAGAAAAAGGTGGCGACCCCTCTCAGGTAAATCCCGTTGTTCCGACGCAGCTCGTCGTTGATCACTCGCTCGCCGTGGAATGTGGCGGGGACGATCCGCAGGCGTTCGAGAAAAATCGTGCAATTGAAGATCGCCGTAACGAAGATCGGTTCCACTTTATCGAATGGACGCGCAAGGCCTTTCGAAATGTCGATGTCATCCCACCAGGCAATGGCATCCTGCACCAGATCAACCTAGAGCGGATGTCCCCGGTCATCCAGGTTAAGGACAATGTCGCATTCCCAGATACGCTCGTCGGAACGGACAGTCACACGCCCATGGTGGACGCACTTGGCGTGATTGCAATCGGCGTCGGTGGCCTCGAGGCAGAGAGCGTCATGCTGGGTCGTGCTTCGTATATGCGACTACCCGAGATCGTTGGCGTGCACCTCAAGGGCAAACCCCAGCCGGGTATTACGGCAACTGACACCGTCTTAGCGCTCACTGAGTTTCTGCGTAAGCAACGAGTGGTGTCGGCCTATCTGGAATTTTTCGGCGAAGGCGCCTCCGCCCTCACCCTGAGCGATCGGGCAACGATCTCCAATATGGCGCCTGAATTCGGCGCCACTGCAGCGATGTTCTACATTGATGACCAGACGCTTCGCTATCTGCGACTGACTGGACGCGATGAGTCCCTGGTCAAGCTCGTCGAAACCTATGCAAAGCAGACCGGGCTATGGGCAGATCAGCTGGCTAAGGCAGAGTACGAACGGGTGCTCGAGTTTGATCTCTCCACGGTCGTTCGCAATATTGCAGGACCCTCGAATCCGCATAAACGCGTGGCCACAACCGATCTGGCAAGCCAAGGCATTTCGGGAACCGTCGAGGCAACGCCAGGGTTCATGCCCGATGGCGCGGTCATCATTGCAGCAATCACCAGCTGCACGAACACGAACA
>JBDLRA010000069.1:0-5322 GCA_039800285.1 Pseudomonadota bacterium | reverse complement strand
GGTGCGATTCGCGGTAGATCATGGGCAGACCTTGTTCCTGGTCTCTTGGCGCAATGTCCAAGACGAGGACAGCCAGCTGACATGGGATGACTATGTGGAGCAGGGCGTTCTCAAAGCCATTGATGTTGTCCTCGAGATCACCGGACAGCCAAAGACCAATCTCTTAGGGTTCTGCGTCGGCGGCACCATCTCGGCGACTGCGCTCGCCACGCTCGCTGCCCGCAAAGAGGAAAAGGTCAACTCGTTTACCTTGATGACCACCTTGCTTGATTTCTCCGATAACGGCGTCTTGGATGTATTTATTGATGAGCGGCATGTCCAGATGCGGGAGCAGCAGCTTAGCAAGGGCGGTCTTCTGAAGGGATCGGAACTCGCCAGCACGTTCTCGTTTCTACGCCCGAACGATCTGGTCTGGAACTACGTGGTGAACAACTATCTTAAGGGGGAAAAGCCCGTCCCCTTTGATCTGTTGTATTGGAACTCGGACAGCACAAATCTGCCGGGGCCGTTTTTTGCGTGGTACCTAAGAAATACCTATCTTGAAAATAATTTTGTGAAGCCGAACAAGGTGAAGGTGGCGGGGGAGCCACTCAACCTGTCGGCGATTCAGGTGCCGACTTATGCCATGGGGGCGCGAGAGGATCACATCGTTCCCTGGACATCGGCGTATCGGTCCGTTCAGGTGCTCGGTGGGCCGAAGCGTTTCGTTCTTGGTGCGAGCGGTCATATTGCAGGATCGATTAATCCAGCATCGAAAAATAAGCGCTCGTACTGGGTGAATGATCAGCTCGGAAACTCGGCAGAGGACTGGTTTGCGAAGGCAAAGGAGATGCCTGGCAGCTGGTGGAATGACTGGATTCAGTGGGTCGCTGCTCAGGGAGGAGAGCAGGTTCCCCCAACCGATAAGGCCGGGTCGCGTCTGCACCCTGTGATTGAGCCGGCACCAGGGAGTTACGTCAAGGTTCGTGCAGTAAGCAGTTAGGGTGGTCCCTCTTCATAAATAACGACAACATAGGAGACAGAACATGACACAACGTATTGCATATGTCACAGGAGGCATGGGAGGCATTGGCACCTCGATCTGTCGACAACTGCATGACGCCGGACATAAAGTCATCGCCGGCTGCGGTCCAACACGCGACTATCAAAAGTGGCTTGATGAACAAAAGGCAGACGGTTACACCTTTTACGCATCCGTTGGAAACGTGGGGGAGTGGGATTCGACCGTCGGGGCGTTTGACAAGGTCAAGGCCGAACACGGCAACCCCGATATTCTCGTGAACAACGCCGGTATTACCCGCGATGGCATGTTCGTGAAAATGACACCGCAGGCCTGGCAGGACGTGATTGATACAAACCTGAATAGCCTTTTCAATGTCACCAAGCAGGTCGTTGAAGGCATGGTGACCAAGGGCTGGGGCCGGATCGTCAACATTTCATCGGTGAACGGCCAGAAGGGTCAGTTTGGTCAGACCAACTACTCGACAGCAAAGGCGGGTATCCATGGATTCACCATGGCGCTTGCCCAAGAGCTTGCTGCGAAAGGGGTGACAGTGAACACGGTCTCTCCCGGCTACATCGGTACTGAGATGGTTCGTGCGATCAAGCCTGAGGTGTTGGAAAAGATCGTGGCTACGATTCCTGTGAAGCGACTCGGCACGCCTGATGAAATTGGCTCTATCGTGCGTTGGATTGCCTCTGAAGATGGTGGCTTTGCAACGGGCGCTGACTTCTCGCTCAATGGCGGTCTGCACATGAGTTAAGCTGACTGGCAGCCAAAGCGGCTGCCAGTTTTTTAGTTTTATTTGATTGACCAAACAGAAGAAATTTATGACTGAAAAAACGACTCGCCTTATCAAGAAGTATCCCAATCGTCGTCTCTATGACACCCAGACCAGTACCTACATAACGCTAGCGGATGTCAAAGAGCTTGTCTTGGCAGGCGAAGAGTTTGTTGTGATGGACGCAAAGACCTCCGATGATCTGACACGCAGCATTTTGTTGCAGATCATTCTGGATGAGGAATCAGGTGGTGTGCCCATGTTCTCTGCCAATATGCTCTCCCAGGTGATCCGGTTCTACGGAAACGCGATGCAGGGCATGATGGGCGACTACCTTGAGAAGAATATCGCCGCGTTCACCGAGATTCAGAAGTCTATGCAAGAGCAGTCTCAGAAACTCGTTGGCGGCAAGAACGGTTTTCCGTCTGCAGATTCCTGGAGCCAGTTCATGCAGGGTCAGGCCCCGATGATGCAGAACCTCATGTCCAACTACATCGAACAGAGCAAGACCGTCTTTCTGCAGATGCAGGAGCAGATGCAGAAAAACGCAACGTCCATGTTTCCAGGGTTTCCTTTCCCAGGGCAGCAGGGAAGCGACACCAAAAAGAATGATTAGCAAGAGACTGGAAGATCGTTGACAACCCCTCGTATTGGTTTTGTTTCGCTGGGCTGCCCCAAGGCCCTCGTGGATTCTGAACGTATCCTGACCCAGCTTCGTGCAGAAGGCTATGACATCGCTCCTGAATATCAGGAGGCCGATCTTGTCGTCGTGAACACCTGTGGCTTTATCGATGACGCGGTTCAGGAGAGTCTTGATGCGATCGGTGAGGCGCTTTCTGAAAATGGCAAGGTCGTGGTCACGGGGTGTCTCGGCGCGAAACAGTCAAGCACCGGCGCGAATCTTGTTCAAGAGATCCACCCCAAGGTGCTCGCCGTCACTGGACCGCATGCCACTGAAGAGGTAATGCAGGCCATCCATCAGCACCTGCCGAAGCCACATGATCCCTTTGTGGATCTTGTGCCAGAGCAGGGGATCCGACTCACCCCGCGCCATTACGCTTATCTCAAGATCTCCGAGGGCTGTAACCACCGCTGCACCTTTTGCATTATTCCGAGCATGCGTGGAGATCTCGTGTCACGCCCCGTGGGCGAGGTCATGCGTGAGGCACAGAATCTTGTGAAAGCGGGGGTGCGAGAGCTGCTGGTGATCTCTCAGGACACCAGTGCCTACGGTGTGGACATCAAATACCGAACCGATTTTGTGGATGGTCGGCCGGTGAAAACGCGCATGACCGAGCTCTGTGAAGAACTTGGGACGCTTGGGGTCTGGGTAAGACTTCACTATGTCTACCCTTACCCCCACGTTGATGAAGTGTTGCCCCTTATGGCGGCAGGCAAGATCCTGCCGTATCTGGATATTCCCTTGCAGCATTCCCATCCGGATGTCTTAAAGCGCATGAAACGTCCCGCGAGCGGTGAGAAACATCTGGAGCGGATTGCGGCCTGGCGAAAGATCTGCCCGGATCTGACGATTCGCAGCACGTTCATTGTTGGATTTCCTGGCGAGACGGAAGAAGAGTTCCAGCATCTGCTCGACTTTCTGACAGCGGCCCAGCTGGATCGTGTGGGCTGCTTCACCTATTCGCCAGTCGATGGCGCTGTCGCCAATGACCTCGCGGATCATGTCCCAGAGGACGTGAAACAGGAACGTCAGCAGCGACTGATGGCGCTTCAGGCAGAGATCTCTGAAGCAAGGCTTTCCCGTTGGGTGGGTCGGCGGGTGAGGGTACTCATCGATGGCATTGATCCTGACGAAGGGCAGTTGATTGGCCGCTCGATGGCTGACGCCCCTGAGATCGATGGGATTGTCCGCATCTCGCCAGATCCAAACAGTCGTCATCCGATCCCAGCGCAGATTGGTGAATTCGCGACTGTTGAAATCGTTGATTCCGATACGCATGATCTCCATGCGATCTGGGTAAGCGAGGCGTAAATAACGATTCATGATTAATCACGCGTGCTATTAAAGGGAGAAGACCAATGAGAGAAGTCGTTGTCCTGAGTGCTGTTCGTTCAGCCGTCGGTGGGTTCGGTGGTACGTTATCAAGTCTTGAGCCAGCCGATCTCGGTGGCCTCGTGATGAAAGAGGCGATTGCGCGATCGGGTGTAGACCCTGCAAAGGTGAACTATGTCTCCGTCGGGAACTGTATTCCTACGGAGTCGCGCTCGCCCTATGTGTCGCGGGTTGCTGCGATCAATGCTGGGCTTCCGATGGACTCTGTCGCTGTGACGCTGAACCGTCTCTGCGGATCAGGGCTTCAGGCGATTGTCTCGACCTCGCAGGCCATCATGCTTGGAGACTGCGACTTTGGTGTGGGCGGCGGAACAGAAAGCATGTCGCGTGGCGGTTACCTGTCGCCTGCAATGCGAACGGGCGCGCGCATGGGTGATACCAAACTGATCGATATGATGGTGGCCACACTGACGGATCCGTTTGGCGTCGGTCACATGGGCATCACGGCGGAAAACCTCGCGGCGAAATGGAATATCAGCCGGGACGAGCAGGATGCTTTTGCGCTGGAGTCGCAGAACCGCGCTGCCAAGGCGATTGCAGAAGGTCGATTCAAGTCCCAGATTGCCCCGATCACGATCTCGTCCCGCAAGGGCGACATCGTCTTCGATACCGATGAGCACCCAAAGGCGACGTCCATAGAGGCGCTTGCCAAGATGAAGCCTGCCTTCAAAAAGGATGGCACGGTGACCGCCGGCAATGCCTCTGGTATCAACGATGGCGCATCGTTCTTTGTGCTTGCAGAAGCCAAGGCTGCTGCGAGTGCCGGCCATAAGCCCATCGCGCGACTGGTGTCCTATGCCGTTGCAGGTGTTCCAAACGAGATCATGGGCGAGGGCCCAATTCCGGCATCCAAGATCGCCTTAACGCGTGCCGGGCTGACGCTCGATAAGATGGACGTCATTGAGTCCAACGAAGCCTTTGCTGCCCAGGCATTGGCGGTGACCAAGGGCCTTGGCCTAGATCCGGCAAAGACGAACGTCAATGGCGGTGCTATTGCGCTGGGTCACCCAGTCGGCGCATCCGGGGCGGTGATTGCCACCAAGGCCATCCACGAACTGATCCGCGTGAATGGGAAGTACTGCCTGGTCACGATGTGTATCGGTGGTGGTCAGGGTATCGCGGCAATCTTCGAGCGCGTCTAGGGATTCGCGTTCAGCGATCCGCCTCATCGGATGATGGGGCGGTGGTTTCAAGAGCGGGGTGGCTTTTCCAGTGCCTCGCTTTTATATCTTTTTCTTAGTTTACATAATACAAATTATGCGACATAAACTGATCATAGGCCGAGAACCAAGATCGCGAGAAAACCCTCCTAACGGATACCCCCAAACACCTCGACATCCCCCTTGGGCTTGTCCTTCGGGTCTTCAACGACTGGCGGCTTTGACGGTGCAACGGTGACGAGATCCGGGGAGTCTTTAGCGTTCGATGCGGATGACTTCTGCGCGGATTTTGCCCCTTCGGAATTCT
>JBDLRA010000068.1:0-3423 GCA_039800285.1 Pseudomonadota bacterium | reverse complement strand
GGCGGTGCAGACGGCCGGCCAGCACTTGGCGGCATCGCACCGCGGGTCAGCAATCCAATCACGCGTTTGAGATGATCACGTTGGAGATTGCGTCGCATCCGATCGATATCCTGACCCGTTTTCAGTTCACTCCAGATAGCAGACTGAAGCGTGCTGTAGACCTCCGTGAGGGTTAATGCACTCTTGCGGTCCTTTTCATTGAGGAGCAGCGGCGCGTCAAGTAGTCGTTGCGCTGTGGGCCCAGACATGAGGCGATTGAGGGCGAGCGACTGGAACTGCAGGACAGATGTCGGGATATCAATCATTCCCGCACGTTCCCATTCGTTGAAATCAGGCGGGAGGTTTGCCAGGAACTCGGGGCGGAATCGGAAGCTGTTGACGCTAAAGATTTCCTTCGCAAGAAACTGGAGTGCATCACGCTGCTTTTGCGGCTCGACAGGGCGGAAGGTGGGCCGTCCTGAACCCGGCTGATCACGTACGGTGTAGACCCCACCAACATATTTCGATGCGAGCTCTGGCAAGTCTCGTAGCTGGCGGAAACCGGACAGCAGACTGCGACGCTGGGTCTGACGGTCTTCTACTGTCTTGGGGGTTCTCGCCTGGACACGTGTCCAGAGTTCTTTCGAGAGCGCGAGTCGACGCTGGTACCAGGCAAGTGGATCATCGCCAAGATCGAATCGATTGGCCAGCGGGTCAGCGCCGTCATAAGGACCGAAACCGCCTGCATCTAGGTCGTCCGCATAACTTAAGAGTGGGTCAACACTCCGCGCTGCGATTTTATCGAGCTCCTCTTGCTCCTTCTCTTTGGGGAGGGGCTTGTAGGCGTATTCGATTGCCCAGTAGTCATAGGCGCCAAGCGTCGTGTTGTTGAAGTTCAAGCCCTTTTCTTCGCGAAGCGGAAGGTTATAGGCGTTGTAGTCCATCACGGAGCTAGAGATACCATTCTTGTCCGTGAAGGCCTTGTCCTTCAGCTGGGCACGTGTGATGGCGGTGGAGGCTCGGAAGTTATGTTTCAGGCCGAGCGTGTGGCCAACTTCATGCATGATCACATCTTTGATCAGCGCAAGCACCAGGGCATCGACCTCTGGGCTATCCGGGGCGATATCGCCGCGAGCAGTCAGTAGCTCTAACCCAAACTCCATTTGCGCCGTCATCTCATCGGCATAGCTACAGGTCTCATCGTGTTGATGCAGTAGATGACCAATTTGGTCGTGTAATGCAGATCGAAGGCTGTTCATCTGGGAGCTGAAACCGACGGTTTCTTTGAACAGACGACGACCACCACGACCGAATACATCACTCATGCCAATGTCCGCGTCGAGAATCTCACCGGTTCGCGGATCCGCGTGGCTAGGTCCAATCGCAAACCCTACGTCGGCACCAACAAACCAACGGACTGAGGCATGTCCCGCATCCATGTTGTCCCACTTGGCATCGTCGGGCTGCTGTTTGGCAACGACGGCATTTTTAAATCCGATTTTTTCAAAGGCTTTGTTCCACTCCAGAATGCCCGCTTCAACAGCAGGCCTGACTTTCGGGGGGATGTTCTTGTCCATCCAGAACACGATCGGCTGAACGGGTTCTGACATTGCGGCGGCCGGATCTTTCTTCTCTAAGCGCCAACGCTTGATCAGATGAACACGTGGATTGGCCTTTAGGTCATCTGACAAGTCAGTGAACGATTCGGTGAAATGCCCCAGACGCGGATCGGCAAGTCTCGCCGTCATTGGTTTTTCGGGGAGTGCGCGAAGGCTGTAGACCACGGTCATGAACATACTGCGTGGGTCAGGCGTCGCCTGTGGCAGCGAGAACCCACCCATCGGGTTTGGCACCATGGGCGGGGCCGGAATCCGAGGGGTTGCGAAATGCATCCTTGCACTAATCACGGAGAGCGTTGCATCCGCACGGGTGCTTTCGATGGAGGAATTAGCCTTGTCTAACCCGTAAGGTAGGCGATAGGCCATCTCAAGCCGAGTCGAAATGCCCGGGATATCGTTGAGCAAAAAGTTTGCATTAACCAGCAGTGATTTGCGCTCAGGGTGTGCCGCGCTGAGGATTGGACCAGATCCCAGGAGACTGGGTGAAAAAGCTTCGGCTGTGGCACGAGCGCCACCGCCCTCTGCCCTGAACTTTTGATTCACTGCCAGCAGCTGCAGCTGGTTGCCCACTTTGCGCCACTGGGCCATGTGCTTCATGCCCATCTGACTCGCATACAGACCCCGCTCACCGACGGCTTGCGCAATATTGGCGGTAAAGAGAAAGGGCTTATCGAGAAAAGCGGCTGGGATTTCTAAAAAGACATCGGCATCTTTTTTCCAGACTGGAAAGAGTCCGTCGGTGCGGGTGGCCCCTGCCACGATCTCGTCGAATGACTTGGGCTTACCCGGAGGGGTGGGTTTGGCCGCTGCCGCAGCATTCGGGGGTGGCCCATTTGGCGCCTGCTGGGCATATGCCTGGACACAAAACAGCAAGGAAAGCCCTGAAAGGGCGGCAGGAAGTGTGCGAGTGAGTGTCATGGATAGAAAGGGTGAAGGCCAAAACACGAGACTTTCCGGATAAATGGCTACCATGTCAACGGACGGACGAAAATAGCGAAATGAGTGAACGACAGCGCCAGTTAGCCTGGCTAATGACCTGCTTTATTAGCCTGCATGCGGCGATGTCAACCCTGCGAGTCGTGGCAAGCCTCTGGGTTCTGGATGAGGGCTACTCTGCATGGGTGGTGGGGGCTGTGATCAGCGCCTTCGCAGTCGCGCCTTTATTGCTGTCGCTCTGGGCGGGAAGCATGACGGATCGCCATGGTTTTCACCGACCCATGCGGATTAGCATCGGATTGGCGTTGCTGGGGGCATTGTCAGCGAGCCTTTTTCAGCATGTTGTCGCGATTGCGGTGGGGTGTTTTCTGCTAGGTGGTGCAATGGCGATTGCGGCTGTAGCGATTCAACGTCAGGCAGGACGTCTGGCAACGGCTGACGCAGAGTTGCGAGGCATTTTTAGCTGGATTGCGATTGCGCCCGCCATCTCTAATGTGTTCTCTCCCGTGTTGAGCGGTCTGGTGATTGATACCGCGGGCTACGGTGCGGCATTTGCATTGACTGTGGCGATGCCCCTTCTGGCATTCATCGGGGTGTTTAAGATTGGACGTGAAGAAAAGCCTCGGGTGGTGAAGCGCAAGACAACACGAGATGCCTTCCGCCTCTTAAAGATCCCTGAGTTTAGAAAGCTATTGATCATCAACGTGGTGACATCTAGTTGCTGGGACGTACATATGTTTGTGGTGCCAGTGATCGGTCATGAGCGTGATCTGAATGCCTCAAGCGTGGGGCTGGTGTTAGGTGCCTTCTCAGTGGCGTCGACCTTGATTCGATTTCTCATTGCGCGCTGGTCTGAGCGCTTCGATGAACGGAAAGTCCTGCGGACCAC
>JBDLRA010000067.1:0-2524 GCA_039800285.1 Pseudomonadota bacterium | reverse complement strand
AACCCCAAGGAGAACGAGAGGATACAGAGCACAATGCGCCGTAGAGATGTACTGAAGACCGGGATCGGCGCGATGGCCGTCGCTGGGTTCGTCGGGTCCGACCTGTCTCGTGCAACTCCTGCCGCCGCCGGAACCCTTAGGAATAGGGTAAGACCCAGTGACACGGACTGGCCAACAGCTGAAGACTGGAACACCCTCGCAGAGAGCCTTAATGGGACGCTGGAAACCTGCGTTCGGCCGATTGAATCTCTTCTAGCCGAAACCGGCGGCACGCTGAACAGCGCTACAGTAGAGCAGTTGCAGAACCCCTTCCTCATCCAAGACTATTCTGGCGGCACGCAATCCTCCGGCTGGCATAATGGCTGGATGTCCTCTCCTAGCGCCTTCGTTGTCATTCCCAAGAATGCCCAGGACGTGGCCCTTGCGGTGAAATTCGCCGCTCGCCACTTCCTCCGCGTGGTGGTCAAAGGGGGGGCGCATAGCTATTTGGGACAATCGAACGCACCAGATAGCCTTATGATCTGGACGCGGGATCTGAAAGGGTTGGAGCTTCATGATGATTTCATACCGCAGGGCTGCGACACAGCCCCACGACCCGCTGTTAGCGTTGCCAGCGGCGAAAAGTTCATTCACCTGTACGATTTTGTCGTGCGAGAACATGGTCGCTACGTCCAGGGCGGTGGCTGCACGTCGGTTGGTGTAGGTGGCCATCTACAGACAGGCGGCTTTGGAAGTTATTCAAAGTACGGCGGCATGACCTGTGCTAGCCTCTTGGAGGCTGAAATCGTCACAGCCGATGGCAATGTCAGGATCGTAAACGAATGCAACGACCCTGATCTGTTTTGGGCGATCAAGGGTGGTGGCGCGGGCTGGGGAGTGACCACTAGGGTGACAATTGCCACACATCCACTGCCCAAGACCCTTGGCTTTATGGTTGCTACGGTTAAGGCACGTGACGAAGAAGCTTTTCGTACACTATCACTGCATTTCGCGACCTTTGCACAAGAAACACTCATCAACCCAACATGGGGCGAACAGGTATCATTCGCTCCTGACAATACTCTTGGCATACAGATGAGTTTTCAGGGTCTGGATGATGCGGGCGCAAGGGAAGTCTGGAAACCCTTCTTTGACTGGGTCGCAGCTCGACCCAATGACTATGAATTGAGCGAACCAGCACGTCTGATCGTTGCCCCGGGTCGGCATTGGTGGGATTTTGAATACCGAAAGGCCAATTTCCCTAACACAATCCGCGTCGACACTCGTGCAGGCCAAGAAACTGGACGCTTCTGGTGGGGAGGCAATACGGCAGAAGTTGGGATTTTTCTGCATGGATACGAAAGTTTGTGGCTACCCGAAAACCTACTAGCAAATGATAGGATTGAGGAATTGGCAGATGCGCTAGTTAATGCGTCACGCCACTATGTCACGACTCTCCATTTCAATAAGGGGCTCGCTGGTGCGACCGAGGAGCGGCGCACCGAGGCCCGTCAAACCGCAGTCCACCCCTCAGCCATCGACGCCTTCGCACTAGTGATCATCGCCGGCGGCCAGGTCGGCATGTTCCCCGGGGTCGACGGTTACGACCCAGACCCAGCCGTGGCAACTGCCGAAGCCGACCTCATTACCAAAGCTTTCGCTGAATTCCGCCGCATCGCGCCAGGAGCTGGCTCCTATTCGTCCGAGATGAGTTACCACGAGGCCAACTGGCGGGAGGCCGCTTGGGGCGAACACTACCCGCGGCTGCTTGCGATCAAGACTGCATACGACCCGGAAGGCTTGTTCACTGGACACCATCAGGTAGGCAGCGAGTATTGGAGTGCAGACGGATTTAATCGAGTCTGAGTAATGGCTGAGGCATCATTTCCACAAGCATTGCCTGTCAATACAACTCAGACTGGAGAGCATGGGCTGCTTAAGGACATCTTGACAATGATCGGCGCTGAGATCTGGTTGTTCTGGATCTCAGACTAGGGGCAGGTAGGCCTGAAGAAACCCAGTCCAACAACTGCTTAGTTTGGCGAGATTCTTCCCTTCACCCTCTAGACAGCCCCGCAGGTGTCGTCTATTCAGCCCAGCATCAAGCAACGGTTCGCTTGCAACGGTGCCCAGATAGCTCAGTTGGTAGAGCAGCGGATTGAAAATCCGCGTGTCGCTGGTTCGATTCCGGCTCTGGGCACCACTTAATCCAACAAAATCAACGAGATACGCATAGCACAGTTTTTGGTGCCTGCGTCGCACAGTCATCGCACAGTTTTGGCTGCGTTGGTGTGGTTGGAATCACTGTGGTCAACACAGTGTTTGGGGTTGCTGTTGGAACAGTGTGTTTGGGACATAGTGTTGGCCCAAAGTTACGTGACGTTGCTACTTTACTGCACCGTTTACGAACAGGATCGGAGACAATGCGCTGCTTGGGCATGAGCCATTCAATATGCCCGTAATCGTGTCTCGACGCATACCTCAGACGAGCATCGGATGCGAGGGTTGGACTCGTCCCGAAAAGTCTATATGCGTTAGCGCAACG
>JBDLRA010000066.1:0-15535 GCA_039800285.1 Pseudomonadota bacterium | reverse complement strand
CGCGCGAGGCCATTGCAGGGGACTTCTTGGATGGCATCAGTCGCGAAGCATTCCGGGTGGCCCACGAAATCTCGGCTTACAGCTTTCCTGCGCTTGCAAAAGCGGCGCTGCCCATGATGTCGGAGCAGGGTGGCTCGATGATCACCCTGAGCTACCTTGGTGCGGAGAAGTTTGTCGCCCACTACAACACGATGGGATTGGCCAAGGCGAGTCTTGAGGCGTCTGTTCGTTATCTCGCCACCAGCGTTGGGCCGAAAAACATTCGTGTCAACGGGATTTCTGCGGGTCCGATCAAGACGCTTGCCGCCGCGGGAATTAAGGGCTTTGGCAAGATCCTCGACTTTGTCGAGGCCAACGCGCCCTTGCGTCGAAATGTCACGATTGAGGATGTGGGCAACGTGGCGGCGTTCTACCTATCCGATCTCGCAGGCGGCATCACGGGGGAGATCACCTATGTGGATGCTGGCTTTAATACGGTTGCCGTCGGGATACCCGAATAAATGTCGCGGCGGATTGATGCCCGAATCCTGACGCCCTTCGGGCAGAAGTCAGGGATGGGTAACTGGCGCACTGCCTCACGCTATGCGCAGATGTTGCGTGCCAGTGGCATCAATGCCTCGATCTATGAACCGTCTCAGATCGACGACGCCTGTACCCACTCGGGTCAGCGAACTGTCGCCATTGTCTTGAATGCCGCGCGGTCGTCCGAGGCCGTGACCACGTTCGTTGCGGAACAGATTCCCGTGATGTTAGTGATGACCGGCACCGATTTGTATGGCGCGTTATCGCCGGAGCAGTCCGGGTCTGAGCGCTATCAGCGTGCAGAGCAGGCGCTTCATCTGGCGCGTCTCATCCTGGTGCTTCAGGCCGAGGCGGGCGACGAGATTCGTCGCCGTTGGCCGAAGCTTGCTGATCGGGTGCATTGTGTGCTGCAGACTTCTGCACCCCGCAAGCCCTATGCGCCTGTGATGACCCAGCACTCCAAAACGATTCGGTTTCTGGTGGCGGGCCACATTCGTGAGGAGAAAGACCCACGCACGGCGTTCATTGGGTTTCATCGTGCCTTTCCGGATGGATGGGCAACGCGCGCAGACGGTGGGCGAGTTCCGGTTCGACTCATTCATGTGGGCAGCCATCAAGACAAGATGCTTGCCCAAGAACTCATTCGCCTTGGGGCGCAGTATCCAGGGATTCTTTTGGAGGGTCCGCTGTCCCATGCGCAGACCCTGCGTCAGATGACCCATGTGCATTGCCTGATCCAGAGCTCGGTCTCTGAGGGCGGCGCGCTGGTGGTCTCGGAGGCAGTCGCCTGTCGGCTCCCGGTGATTGCCTCGGCCATTCCAGCCCATCGCGGTCAGATGGGGGCAGATTACCCTGGGTTCTTCAAGACGGGAGATCCAGATGATCTGGCCAGGGTATTACAGCAGTTTGTATCAGATGATGTGTTTGTCGCGCGTTTACGAGAGAGCGGCCAGGCGCTCGCCTCACTGCTGGCGAGCCCAACGGCCGAGCGGGAGGCTTTAGCGCGTCTTGTGCGTCAGCTTTCAGAATCATTAGTAAAGGAATCGGTATGACAGAGAAGACATCGGTGCGCCTAACTGAGCTAGCCCATGGCGGTGGATGTGGCTGCAAGATTGCCCCCGCGGTGCTTTCAGAGATTCTGGCCAAGATGCCCATGGGCGTTTCGCCCAAGGAACTGATTGTCGGAACAGAGACCAGCGACGATGCGGCCGTCTGGCGTCTCAATGATGAGCAGGCCTTGGTCGCAACCACGGACTTCTTCATGCCGGTGGTCGATGATCCTTTTGAGTTTGGTCGTATCGCAGCAACGAATTCGATTTCCGATATCTATGCCATGGGTGCGCGACCGATCTTTGCGCTTGCGCTGGTGGGCATGCCGATCAATGTTCTCCCGCATGACACGATTGGTCAGATCCTTGCAGGGGGGCAGTCAGTCTGTACCCAGGCGGGGATTCCGATTGCGGGTGGCCACACCATTGACTCGGTGGAGCCGATCTATGGGCTTGTGGTGTTGGGGCTTGCGCATCCAGACCATATTCGTCGTAACCGAGACGCACGCCCAGGGGATGTGCTCATTCTTGGCAAAGGGCTTGGCGTAGGGGTCTATTCCGCCGCGCTAAAGAAAGAAAAACTCTCGCCCGAGCATTATCAAGAGATGATTCGCTCGACCACGACCTTAAATACAGTCGGTGCCGTGTTGGGCGCTAATCCCAAGGTCCATGCGTTAACCGATATCACGGGATTTGGTCTGGCCGGACACCTCTTGGAGATTGCTCGGGGATCGGATCTGGATGCCATGTTGTCTTTAGATCGATGTCCCGTGCTGCCGGGTGTGATGGATCTGATTGATCAGGGGTATTTCACCGGCGCATCCACGCGAAACTGGCAGGGCTATGGTGCTGATGTTGTGCTCTCGGAAGAGTTGGGTGAGCGTGAACAAATTCTGCTTACCGATCCGCAGACAAGCGGTGGACTTTTGGCCTGTGTCGCGCCTGATGCGGCACCCGAAGTCCTTCGGCAGTTTCATGACGCCGGCTTTGGCATGGCACAGGTGATTGGCGAGATGCGGCCACGCCAAGAGAAGCGCGCGATGGTGCGTGTGACGCGGGCGTAGACATTTTTGTAAAGAGAGACAAGCGATGAAGGCATATCTGGATCTCATGCGCCATGTGCTTGAGCACGGGACGGAGAAGGCAGACCGCACGGGAACAGGGACGCGATCCGTCTTTGGCTGGCAGATGCGGTTTAACCTCGCTGACGGTTTTCCAATGGTGACGACGAAGAAGCTGCATACCAAGTCGATCATCTATGAGCTGCTCTGGTTTCTGAGTGGCTCGTCGAATGTCAAGCCCCTGCAGGCCAACGGCGTCTCGATCTGGGATGAGTGGGCACGTGAAGACGGTGATCTAGGGCCGGTCTACGGCGTGCAGTGGCGTAGCTGGCCAGCCCCCACGGCTGATAAGCCCGATGCGGTGATTGATCAGATCACGCAGCTGATTCGCGATATCAAGGCAACACCTGACTCTCGTCGTCTGATTGTCTCGGCCTGGAACGTGGCCCAGATTCCCCAGATGGCGCTCGCCCCCTGTCACGCACTTTTTCAGTTTTATGTTGCGGACGGAAAGTTGTCCTGCCAGTTGTATCAGCGCAGTGCAGATATTTTCCTGGGCGTGCCCTTTAATATCGCCAGCTATGCGCTCTTAACGCACATGGTTGCTCAGCAGTGTGATCTCGATGTGGGCGACTTCATCTGGACAGGCGGTGACTGTCATCTCTATACCAACCATCTCGAGCAGGCCAAGGAGCAGCTTTCGCGGACACCCTATCCGTTACCCAAGCTCGTTATCCACCGTCGGCCCGCATCGATCTTCGACTATCAGTTTGAGGATTTTGAGATTCAGGGCTATCAACATCATCCGCACATTAAGGCGCCGGTGGCCGTCTGATGCGCCCTCGACTCGTCCTCGTCGCGGCGGTTGGTCACGATCGGGTGATCGGTAAGGACAACGACCTGGCCTGGCATCTGCCAGAGGATCTCAAGCGGTTTAAGGCCTTGACGACCGGTAATGCCGTGGCTATGGGGCGTAAGACCTTTACATCGATCGTTGACCGACTGGGCAAGCCCCTGCCCAACCGACGATCCCTTGTCTTAACAAGGGATAAGCAATGGGCAGTAGATTGCAAAGATCGTTATACTGACTCCGAAGTCAGTAGTGTCCGTGTCTTTCATGCGTTAGACGACCTACTGGCCTGTGGCGAGACCGACATCTATGTCATCGGCGGCGCTGAGATCTATGCGGCGACGATCGACCTGGCTGATGAACTGGACATCACGGAAGTGGATGTTCGGGTAGAGGGTGGAGATGCATTTTTTCCGAAGATTGACCCGTCCATCTGGGAGCGATCTTCTGGGCCTGATCTCATCAGCGATGCGGGGCAGCTGACCTATCGATTTGTTACTTATCGGCGGTAACTCATGAACGTTGCAGGTGACTTATTTCCCCGCTGGTTGAGCAGGGGACTGAAGGCGTGTCTCGGCGTTGTTTTTCTAACGCTCGTTGCCGCATGCTCGAAAGAACCACCGAAACCCCCGGCTTTACGGCTGGTGAAAGTCTTTACCGTGGGTGCCTCGGTCGATACGCCAGGAATTGATGCCGTGCGCGTGAACTTACCTCCTAGTCTGGTGAGAGATCCTGCGCAGTTAGCTTTTGATGCGGCTGGTCGCGTCATGTCTGTGCTGGTTGCTCAGGGAGATACGGTGACGGCAGGTCAGGCAATCGCGCGTATTGATCCTTCGGATATGGCGTTATCAGAGACATCTGCTCGGACTCAGCTCGCCGCCGCTCAGGCGGAACTTGATTTCAATGAGGCAGATTTTCGTCGGTTCAGTGATCTCTACCAGAAGGGATTTATCTCGGGTGCAGAGATCGATCGTCGTCGGGCCCAGCTCACGCTTGCACGAGCACGATTTGAGGCAACAGCGGATCAGTTGGGCTACATCACGCTTCGCGCAATTGAGCCAGGTCGAATTGCCACCCTCTTGGTGAAACCCGGTCAATCGGTCGCACCAAGACAGGTTGTTGCGATCCTGTCTCTCTCAGGTCCGGTTGCGCAGCCAAAGCCAATCACCTCTAGTAGTCGCGGCATCTCCATTCCGTTAGCAGCGCTCGTCGGGGGGGATGCGGTCTATCGCCTGACTGACGTTAGGGATGGATTTGCGACGATTGAGCGCGTTCCTGTCCAGCTTGGCCCGGCAACGGAGAGCGCAGTGCTGGTGACTACGGGTATCGCTATCGGTGATCGAATCGTCGCTGCTGGGACGCACGTCTTATCGGAAGGGGAGCGTGTAAGACTTGCGGCACCGTAAGTCCCACGACTAAGTTCATCGGATGGGTCACGATCGCATCAATTTATCGCGCTGGGCGCTAGAGCATCCAGCGCTCACGCGCTACCTGATGGTGGTGCTGCTGGTGATGGGCTTTGCTGCTTTTTTTCAGCTTGGCCAGGACGAAGACCCCCCGTTTAGTTTCCGTGCGATGGTGATCCGCACGGCATGGCCGGGTGCGACAGCACTTCAGGTCTCCGAGCAGCTGACTGACAAGATTGAACGCACGCTGCAGGAAGTGCCTTACGCGGACAAGATCCGCAGCTACTCAAAGCCGGGAGAGTCACTGGTTATTTTTCAGGTGAAAGATAGCTCGCCACCAGGCGAGGTGAGCCAGCTCTGGTACACCGTTCGTAAAAAAATTGGGGATATGCAGGCCAGTCTGCCGTCGGGTATTCAGGGGCCGTATTTCAATGATGAGTTTGGTGACACCTTTGGTGTGATCTATGCGCTGACGGCAAAGGGCTATAGCCCCAGCGACCTTCGTGATTTTTCGTTGCAGGTCCGTCAGTCGTTGTTGCAGGTGGAAGACGTTGGCAAGGTCGAGGTCTATGGCCTGCAAGAGGAACGGGTCTACATTGAGCTCTCCCGGCAGCGACTTGCACAGTATCGGCTGACCGTGCCTCAGATCGCAGCGCAGCTGCAGTCTCAGCTCAATATTGTGCTTGGTGGTTCGCTGTCCGGAGACGCACGTGAGCTCACCCTTCGACTCGATGGCGCTGCAACCTCGATTGAGGCACTGCGTGCAACGCCACTTCGACTGGGATCTCAGGTGGTTCGCCTGGGTGATATTGCTGATGTCCGCAGACAGGCCATCGACCCCGCGCAGACCAAGGTTCGTTTTCAGGCCGAAGAGATCGTTGCGATTGGCGTCTCGATGCGCAAAGGGGGCGATATCGTCGCCCTTGGTAAGCGTCTTGCGCAGAAGACCAAGGGCATTGAGTCAGAGTTACCCGCGGGCGTGACCCTCACCCAGATCCAAGACCAACCGACCGTCGTTGCAAGTTCCGTGAACGAGTTTCTGAAGGTACTGATCGAGGCGATTGCGATCGTGCTTGGGGTGAGTCTTCTCGCGCTCGGACTCCATCGACATCCTTGGCGGATTGATCCGCGACCCGGTCTTGTCGTGGCGATCAGTATTCCGTTGGTTCTGGCAGTGACCTTTTTGATCATGAAGGTCTGGGGGGTTGGGCTTCACAAGATCTCACTCGGGTCCCTGATCATCGCGCTGGGTCTCTTGGTCGATGACGCCATCATTGTGGTGGAGATGATGGTTCGAAAGCTTGAAGAGGGCGCAGATCGTGTGACCGCGGTAACCGCCGCCTATTCGCTCACCGCGATGCCAATGCTCACGGGAACACTGATCACTGCAGCGGGTTTCTTACCGATCGGGCTGGCGAAGTCAGCAGTCGGGGAGTACACCTTTGCAATCTTTGCGGTCACTGCGGCTGCGTTGATTGTGTCTTGGTTTGTCTCAGTAATTTTTGTGCCGAGTCTGGGCTATCTGATGCTTCGGGCACCGAAAGCGGGCACGCATGGCGCCAAGGAACACTTCAATACGCCTTTTTATCGCCAGTTTCGCAGGCTCGTGGCCTGGTGTGTGGACTTCCGTAAGACGACGATTCTGCTGACCGTAGTCGTGTTTGCGCTGGGTGTCTTTGGCATGGGCAAGGTGCAGCAGCAGTTCTTTGCCGACTCGTCACGTCCAGAGATCATGATGGATGTCTGGCTCCCGGAGGGATCCAGTGTTGCGGCCAGTGAGCAACTCGCAAAGCGGATTGAAAAGCGCTTGCTTCAGACACCCGGAGTCGCTACCGTGAACTTCTGGATCGGCACTGGGGCGCCACGGTTCTTCCTACCCCTTGATCAGATCCTGCCGCAGACGAACGTCTCACAGGCGATCATCCTTTCCAAGTCTCCGGAAGATCGTAGCCGTTTATCCAGTGTGCTGCCCGACGAACTCGCTGCAGAGTTTCCAGAGGCCCGCATTCGTGTCCGACTTCTCCCCAATGGCCCACCGGTTCCATATCCGGTTCAGTTCCGTGTGGTCGGCAGCGACCCGAAGATCCTTCGCGATATCGCGGACGAGGCCAAGACCGTCATGCGGGCTGACCCGAGGATGCGTGGCGTCAACGATAACTGGAACGAACTGATACCGGTTGTCCGCGTTGATGTCGATGCGGCCAGAGCCCAGCAACTGGGGGTTTCGCAGCAGTCGATTGGGCAGGTCTTGGCTGCGCAGTTCTCAGGAATTCCTGTTGCCCAGTATCGGGAAGAGGATCGTCTGATTCCTTTGGTGATGCGCCTGACAAAGTCGGAACGCGATCAGTTATCGGAGCTTTCGCAGACCCTTGTCCCAAGTGCGACTGGGGCAGTCCCCCTGGTGCAGGTCGCTAATATCCGTATGGCCTGGGAGCCGGGCGTCGTCTGGCGCGAAGGCCGCGAGTATGCGATCACCGTTCAGGGTGACGTTGTGGATGGCGTGCAGGGCGCCACCATGACCACGATTCTGCTGCAAGCCCTATCACCAGTGATCGAGAAGCTGCCGCCGGGCTACCGAATTGATATTGGTGGTGCGGTAGAGGAGAGCAGTAAAGGTCAGGCCTCTATTGCGGCAGGACTTCCGATCATGTTGTTTGTGATCTTCACGCTCTTGGTGATTCAGTTGCAGAGCTTCTCGCGCTCGGTGCTGGTCTTTCTGACGGGGCCACTCGGTATTGCTGGGGTTGCAGCATCGCTCTTAGTCTTAAATCGACCGTTTGGGTTCGTTGCGCTTTTAGGGGTGATTGCCTTGTCGGGCATGATCATGCGTAACTCGGTCATTCTGATTGATCAGATTGAACAGGATCGACGCCGCGGCATTGCCGACCGAACCGCGATTATTGAGGCGGCTGTTCGCAGGTTTAGACCGATTGTGCTCACCGCTGCGGCTGCCGTGTTGGCGATGATTCCGTTATCGCGTAGCGTCTTCTGGGGACCGATGGCGGTCGCGATTATGGGTGGACTAATTGTGGCGACAGCGCTGACCTTACTATCGCTGCCCGCGATGTATGCGGCCTGGTTCCGGGTGAAGAAGGTCTAGAACAGGTTTAGAAGGGCGCTAGAGAGGTTGTCGATAGCGCTCAGGGGAGCCAGGGAATCAGGATAGCGCCAAAGACGCCGTGTAGTCCCATCCCGATACTGGCGAAAGCACCGGCTTCAGCACTGACGGAGAAGGCACGCGAGGTGCCAATGCCATGGGCGGCCACGCCAATCGCATAGCCGCGTTGCCACCAGAGCCGCATCTTGAGTGCATCCAAGATATAGCGCGCAATGATTGCTCCAATAATGCCGGTTGAGACGGCGTAGACCGCAGTGAGCGTCGGCGATGCGCTAATGTTTTCTGCAACCCCCATAGCGATGGGGGCCGTTACCGACTTGGCATAAAACGGCTGAATCAGCGTCTGCGGCAGACCGGCGAGTGTTGCAAGCCCCACAGCACTGAGGATCGATACTGCCCCGCCTGCGGTTAGAGACGTGGTCAGTGCAAGCGACTTTCCTTTTAGCAGGTGCCATCCCTTATAGATGGGAATTGCTAGTGCTACTGTTGCGGTGCCTAAAAGGAAGTGAATGAACTGCGCGCCTTCGAAATATGTGGCATAGGGCATCTCAAGTGCTGTGATCGTCGAGAGCACAATCACGATCGCAATCAACACCGGATTGGCCATCGGATTCTTGTTTGTGCGGTCATAGATCATGAGCCCGATCTGATAGGCGATCAGGGTCAGGATCAGCGACAACAACGGGGATCCGGTGAGATAGACCCAGATCTCTCGCAGTTCAATTAAAGGCAGTCCAGCGTTCATGAGCGCTTTCCTGACTCTGAAGCGGCAAGCTCGGTATCACTTTCGCGATTCGATGGAAAGAGTTTGAAGGTGATCGCCGATGCCGCAACGGATAAGCCAACGCTGATGATGAGGATGGCCGCAATCGTCAAGCCATATTCCGCAAGTTGTGGAATAAACATCACCACGCCCACAGCGGCCGGAATGAAGAGCAGTCCCAGGTTCTGGGTGAACCCGCTCGCCACCATGTCTAGGTCAGGATCTAGCTTGTTTCGAATGAGTAGCGTGGCCAGGAGTAGGATCAGACCCACTACCGGACCTGGGATTGGCAATCCTAGGAGTTTCGAGATAACCTCGCCGAGACCCTGGAATAAAAGAAGTTGAACGAGCCCCTTAATCATGGGGACTATTGTGCATGCAAGTTCGAAGCGTCGCCATTTCTTTAATCATCGCCCACATTCTGTCGCTGCTGGGCTTTTCAACCTATGCGGTGGCTTTAACCCAGCTGCAGGACCAGTGGGGTCTGACGAATAGCGAAGCGGGCTGGATTGCCAGTGGGTTCTTCATTGGCTATGTCGTCACCGTATCGACATGGAATAGCCTGACCGATGTCATGGATGCCCGACGGATCTACACGATCGGGAGTCTTCTAGCGGCGTCAGGTGGGATTGGATTTGCTTTCGGAGCCGAAGGCTTTGTCTCGGCACTTCTTTTTCAGACTGTTCTTGGGGCGGGCATTGCAGCGACCTATATGCCGGGACTCAAGATTCTTTCGGATCGAACACGCGGCAAAGAGCAGTCGCGCTTTGTTGCTTTTTACACGGCCTTTTTTGGGATTGGTGCGGCATCCTCGTTATTTATCGCAGGCCAGGCGCTTCCGATGATTGGGACCACCTGGACATTCTTTTTGTGTGCGCTCGGCCCGTTGGCATCGGCATTTATTGTATTGTCACGGACCCGGCCACTGGCGCATGAGCGAGATCCCAAACCAATTGTCTGGTCCTTTGAGCGGCTCTTTCCGTTAAAGACCTGGCGGTTAGTGCTCGCGGATCGACGCTGCCTTGGTTACACCGTGGGCTATGGGCTTCACTGCACAGAGCTCTTTGGTACTCGCGTCTGGATTGTTGCGTTTGTCGCCTTCAGTATCTCCGTTCTTCCGGCGGGAACGGTGACCTGGATGTCTGCTGCAACAGCCTCAGCAATAGTGAGTGTCGTCTCTGTACCGGCATCCATCATTGGCAATGAGATGGCGTTGCGCGTTGGACGCCGTGCATGGATTGTCTGCATCATGGCGATCACGTCGGTTGTCGGCGTCATCATGGCGTTTTCGTCGGCGTGGGGTGTCTGGTGGATTGTGTTTCTGCTGGTTGCGATGCATTCCATGTTGATCATGGCGGACTCTGCAACGCTCACCGCTGGCCTCGTGGCCTCTGCTGATCCCAAGATCAAAGGGGCAGCGATGGGTCTTTATTCGTTTATCGGATTTGGCGGTGGCGGCGTGTTGGGTCCGGCGCTTTTTGGTGCAGCACTGGATCTTTCTGGTGGAGGCAATCAGATTTCAGACTGGGCGATTGGATTCTTCGTCCTGGGCTTTGGCTGCCTAATGTTTCCAGTGTTCGACTGGTGGCTGCATAAGAGCAGCCCCTTTAGAGATCGCTGATCGAGCGTCTTAATTTAACTGCGACAGGTAGTGCGCAATCGCCTTGATATCAGCATCTGCGATGCCATACAGTGATGCAGCCATGATGGTGTCTCGACCAATGGCCTGGTTATTTTTAAACTGCAGCATGGAGTGCAGGAGATAGTCCTCGCGCTGACCCGCAAGCCGTGGCATCTGGTCGCGACCTTTGTAGTCGGCGAGGTGGCAGGTGCCACACAGCATCTGACGAGAGAGCTGTTCACCGCGTTTATAGAGCGCCTCATCCCGTTTCGCCTCTAGGGGCTTTAGCGTCTGGCCAGAGAAGTGTCGGGCTAAGGCAATGATCTCTTTATCGGGAATGCCATCAAGCTGTCCTGTCATGGCTGGGATCACACGGATACCTTCCCGAATCATGATGAGCTGGTTTTCAAGGAAGGTCTTCGGCTGACCTGCAAGCGACGGGCTTGCTGATGTCTTCGAATTCCCATCCACACCATGGCAGGCCGCGCAGGCCACAAGCCGTGAGCCCAGGTCCTGCGCAGTTGCCTGCTGCCAGACCCCTGCAGCCAGGGCTGCAAGAATCAGGCAGGTCTTACGGAACGACTTAATCACGGATTACTTCTTGTAGCTGATGCGATAGATCGCGCCAAGCTGCTCATCCGAGACCAGCATTGCGCCATCAGGCATCTGAAGCATGTAAGCTGGACGACCCCAGAACGACTGATCAGCGGGGTTCATAAAGCCGGTCATGAACGGGGTAACCTTCGCGTTCTTACCGTTCTTATCTGCCTTGACGGTGACGATGTCGAAGCCGATCTTGGTGGTGCGGTTCCAAGAACCCTTACGTGCAACGAAGGCAACATT
Source organism: Pseudomonadota bacterium (assembly GCA_039800285.1). Classification (GTDB taxonomy): domain Bacteria; phylum Pseudomonadota; class Gammaproteobacteria; order Burkholderiales; family Burkholderiaceae_A; genus Lacustribacter. The sequence goes on along the minus strand of JBDLRA010000066.1, from coordinate 4,302 downwards.
CTTATACTCGGCAGGGAACATCTTGCCGGTGTAGAAGGTCACGCCCATCGCTGCAGCGTGGGGGCCCATCAGCGCAACAGGCTGCTCAACACCCTTACAGGCGTTCGGCTTCTTGACGCTGTCGTCTTCCAGCTTGCCTTCGTGGCAATAGGGGAAGCCGAAGTTCAGACCGGTCTTGTGGATACGATGCAATGTATCGTTTGGCTTGTCATCACCCCACCAGTCACGGCCGTGGTTGCTAAACCAGAGTTCCTTGGTCTCGGGATGCCAGTCAAAGCCAACCGAGTTACGAACACCCGTTGCGATCACTTCCATGCCGGAGCCGTCTGCGTTGTAGCGACGAATCTGTGCGTACTCAGGCGTGGGCAGTTCACAAATGTTACAAGGCGCACCGAAAGGCACATACAGCTTATTGTCAGGACCAAAGGCGATGTACTTCCAGTTGTGGTGCTGCTCTGGAGGAAGCTTGAAGGCTGCGGTCATGTCAACGGGCGCAACCGTGGGGTTCTTCTCAATGCCATCGAATCGGAGAACCTTGTTAATGGACATCACATAGAGTGAGCCGTTTTTGAAGGCTACGCCTGCGGGCTGAACCAGTTTGTCAACCACGACGCGGCTCGTCTTTCCGTCTGCCGAGAGCTCGTAGACACGGCCAATGGCGCGTGTACCGATGTAGATTTTTCCGTCTTCGCCACGGGCCATAGCACGGGCACCAGGCATTCCGGTTGCGAAGATCTCTGCCTTAAATCCAGGGGGCAGTTTGATCTTGTCGACGGGGATGTCAGCGGCCTCGGTGATCGTCATCTTGCCGGCTAAAGGCGCAAGCTTGGAGTCGGCCATGTTGGAGGGCATGCCCTGTTTCCAGGCGGGAGGGGGTGCGGGCGCAGCGGCGGGCGCCTGGGCGAGTGCTGCCGCACTCATGGTGGCGAGTGCCGAGCCCAACAGCGTCATCTTGAGACGACGGGCGGTCATTGGTTTCATCTAGTTATCTCCTTGGGTTTGGTAAAACCCGCAGATGATGATGGTTTTGTTCTAGACAGGGAATCGGGGTTGTCCCGACAACCCCTGTCCTATGGTTTGTGCCGGCCGCTCGACACCATGCGGGAGGCCAGGAAGATCTCTGCGAGATAGAGGACGCAAGCCGCGATAAAGCAGCCGAAACCCGCCAGGAAGGTCACGGGGACCCAACGAGAGAGCTGAAGCCGCCCTTGAATGCCGGTGGAATAAAAGAGCTCAACCACTGTCAGGCCGATAAAGACCGCACAGATCACCATCAGTGCGGTCGCCCAGTTGATGATTCTTTTGCGTTGGGTGAGCGACTCGAGTTCGTCAATGAACTTCTGGTGGCGGGGGTTGGTTTCCGGGGTCGACTGAAAGAGCCACTCCTCGAGCGCTCGGCTGCGATCAATCACGCGTGCCAGTCGGGTGCCAAGTGCATTGAGCATGCCCGCGACCCCCGTGAGCAAGAAGACCGGGGCCACGGATAACTGAATGGCTTCTGTGAGCGGGTTCAGCGTCTCAGGGGTTGGCATCATGGGACGACTTCTCCTTTGCGGCCTGGCGTGCCTTTTCCTGATCTTTTTTGATCGAGCGAAGCTGCCATAGGCCGAAGGCCATTGCCCCGCCAAAGACAAGCAGCCCCTCCAGCATGACCAACCAGGTTTCTTTTGACATAGCCGCGAGTTTACCCGCAGGTGCCAAGCTCCCCGCACTGGGTGCAGAACTCACAGCCGTCTTTTTTAATCATGGCGTAGGCGCCGCACGCCGGACACTTCTTGCCTGACATCGAGGGCAGGGTTGAGGCCTCAGCGATCTCGTGGCTTGCCCCGGTGATTCTGGGTCGGACGTGTGATCGTGCCCGGTGGGCCAGGATGTTCTGAATCGCAAAGGCAATTGCCGCTACCTCGGAGTCATGCCACATCGGCGCCTGTGATCCGTCTGGTTTTTCGATGGTGCCGTAGCGAACCGGGCCGCGATCCCAGGCAACCTTACGCATGTCTTCTAGGGCGCGTGACAGAAATCCCCCGCGCGCTGCAAGTGACAGCATGCGCATGCTGGATGTAATCCATTGCTGGGATTCGCCGCTCTGGCCCACCGGCATAAAGAATTCGATGGCCCGATCGATTGTGCCGTTGCCGTCGGGGCTTGGCAGGGGCAGGAAGGACACGATTAGGTAGAGGGTCTTGCGGCCTTCTTGCGTCCAGTATTCGATCTTTTCGGCAACCGCATCGAGTGCGCCTTTGGGGCGTTTCTCAATCACCGTGCGCATGGGATCGACCATCACTGGCTCATGCTCACTCGGCGCAGTCGATGTCTGCGCATCGGGTGATGGCTTTGACTGCGACACAGTCGTCTCAAGCACCGACCCAAGAATACTGTTCGGACGATAGGTCGCAAGCCCCTTTAGCCCATGGCGCCAGGCCTGTAGATACAGATCCTTGAAATCTTCGAAGGGATAGTCAGCGGCAACGTTGACCGTTTTCGAGATCGCGGTGTCTACGTACGGCTGGACTGCCTTCATCATCGCAATGTGATCTTGCGCGGACATCTCTAGTGCCGAGACAAAACTATCGGGTAGCGCATCGTCTTTACCGCCAAGCGCGTGATACAGCCGCCAGGCGTGGTCTTCCACGGTGTATTCGCGTGTCGTGCCGTCGGCCTCGCGTTTCTTGCGTTTGTAAGTCCAAGAGAACGCGGGCTCAATCCCGTTCGATGCGTTATCCGCAAACGCAAGGCTTACAGTTCCCGTTGGGGCAATCGAAATCAGGTGGCTATTGCGAATGCCAAACTTTCGGACCTTGTCTTGTGTTGCCTGCGGCAGCCGGCTTGCGAAGGTTCCTTTGGCAAGATAGTCATTTGCGCGAAAAAGCGGGAAAGCACCTTTTTCTTTGGCGAGTTCGATCGAGGCCTCATAAGCCGCGTCACGCATCGTCTCGGCGATTCTGGCTGCCATTTCTCGACCCGCATCGCTGTTGTACTTCAGACCTAGCATGGTCAGTGCATTGCCAAGCCCCGTAAAGCCAACGCCAATGCGTCGTTTATCGGCGGATTCTTTTTGTTGCTGCGGCAGGGGCCACCAGGTCAGATCTAAGACGTTATCCAGCATCCGCACCTGAATGGCGACAGCTTTTTGAAAGCGCTCGAAGTCAAAGCTAGCGGTTCCCGTGAAATGAAACGGATGATTGACAAACTGCGGCAGGATGATCGGGCCAAGGTCACAGCAGCCGTAAGAGGGCAGGGGCTGTTCACCGCAAGGGTTCGTGGCATTGATCGTCTCGCAGTAGGCCAGGTTGTTATCGGTATTGATTCGTTCCAGAAACAGAATGCCCGGCTCGGCAAAGTCATAGGCAGACTGCATGATCGTGTCCCATAACTCTTTGGCACTGATGCTGCGGTAGACCCAGAGTCCATCCGCCCGCTGGTGTGCGCCCTGTGCGATCAGTTCAGCACTTGGTTTGGCCTTGTGCACCAGGTCCCAGTGTGTGTCTTCTAAGACCGCATTGATAAAGGCATCTGACACACCAACCGAGACATTAAAGTTATTCCAGCGTCCGGGCGTGCGTTTTGCGGTGATGAACTCCAAAACATCTGGATGGTCGATCCGAAGCACGCCCATCTGGGCGCCGCGCCTAGCACCTGCGCTCTCCACAGTGCTACAAGACTGATCAAAGACATTAATGTAGCTGCAGGGGCCTGATGCCGTTGATGCGGTGGCTTTGACCTCCGCGCCCTTGGGGCGGATTCGGGAGAAGTCATAGCCCACACCACCACCGCGGCGCATGGTCTCTGCGGATTCACGCAGGGCTTCATAGATACCGGGGAAGCCCTCGTCGTCTGCGCCTTGAATGCAGTCGCCAACAGGCTGAACGAAGCAGTTGATGAGCGTGGCCTGAATGCCTGCCCCGGCTGCGCTCATGATGCGGCCCGCACCAATGGCGCCGTGGCGCATATTCTCGAGGAACATCGCTTCGATTTCTGCGCGACGTTCAGGCTGCTCAACCGAAGCGAGCGCGCGAGCGACTCGGATAAAGACTTCTTCTACGCCTTGTTCAGTACCTTTCAGGTACTTTTCCTTCAGTACATCAAGGCTAATCTGCTGCGGCGGAAGCTGTGGAGGCGTCTGGTGAATGGGGTCGTGTTTCATGATTGCGCGTCTAAAAACCAGTGAGACTCAATTGTCCTCTTCATTGGACATCGATCCGCTTGATTCAGGTCAACCCGCTGGGAGGCTAAATATGCAAAAAGCCCAGCAATGCTGGGCTTTGAAAGAGGTGGCTCCCCGACCTGGGCTCGAACCAGGGA
>JBDLRA010000065.1:0-8503 GCA_039800285.1 Pseudomonadota bacterium | reverse complement strand
CATGGCGGCCTGCATCGAGTGGGCCATCCACACCATTAAACAAACGACTCGGGTCAAGCAGGAACACCGGAGAGCCTTCATGGACCATCAGGCCACGAATACCGATAAACGGGCCGCGATCCTGAATCATGACGGCCCCTTCCTTCGGGGTCTCTGCAGGCTGATAAAACACCGTGCTCACGCTTCGAAAATCAATCGCATATCGTCGATCGCCCAGTTCAAGACCAAACCATCGCACAGGTCTGGCAAGAGAGTTAATCGGTGTCATCGAAAAGCGCCCATGAAGAGAAACCGTTAGTCATCCAAAGGATTAAGCCGAGACCGGTTGTGAAACCAGAAGGCCACAAAGAAAAGAATCAGTGCCGCGACAAGACCAATGATGGCATCTCCGAAGCTACCAAGGGCAGCGAGCTGACTTGCACTGGCATTGCGTGTCGCCTCGACGTGCTGCTCAATGGCGGAGTTAAACGCGTCATGGTGCCAAGACAACATCTGATCGATTCGGATAAAGCCAGGGTCCCCTTCGACCAGATCGCGCTGGGAATCGATGTAAGACAAGAGCTCATGGGCAAAGACCGCAAGGCTTGTCTGATACTGACGACGCCACTCGGGCGGCACCAGCAACATAAACCGGCTATCGAACTGCGCTGCAAGCGCAGCCACCTGGCTCTTGCCCACAACGTTCAGTCCCTTAGGCACGTTAAAGAGTAGGCCACTGTTTTCCGCATTGATCCGCTCTCCCGCGGGGGCTGCGAGATTGGCTGCAAACAGCTTGCCCTGCCGGCGAATCACCAGACGGACTGTCTGCTCGCCGCGCTGATCGAGCATGTCGTAGACCGACAGGACCGAATCCACCTCGGCCCCATTCACACTGACCAGCTCATCACCGGGCCGAATACCAATACGCTCCGATAGTCCACCAAACACGACACCACTGAGAACAGGCTTAATCTTTTTGAGCCGCGGACTTGCGCGGCCATTTTCGAATTCTGCAATCCATTCAAAAATCTGATTGACAGAGGCGTCGCGCGCGGCCTGCTCGGAAGTGATGCCTGCGAGCTTCGGTGCAGGCAGCGACTCAAGCCGCATGGCCTTTAGGTACTGATCAAATGCGGGAGGTTTTAGTGCATTCGCTGTGTAGCGATGGCCCGCGGATGAGATCTGCATGCCAACGATCGCCAGCCACGCGGTCGTGAGAACCAGAAAACCAAACGCAGTCCAGACCAGCCAGAGCGACAGGCTCTTGGTATTTAGGTCGACATTCTGAAAAGGCTTCATCGAGAATCTCTAGCGTTCTTCTGTGTTGAGGTTGATCGCAAACTTTTCTTTCATCTGGAGCACGTCACGATGCTCGGCAAGAAGTGTCACCTCGCGGTGACGAATATCCATCTTTGCGCGGCAGGCCAGAAAGGTCTGAATCCAAGGGCCCGATTTCATGGAGATCACCGCATCCGCAATGAGCTGCTGGCCACGCTGGTCGGGACGAACACGCACGGTGACGAGTGGCGTATCGGTCTGATCAAAAAGGCTCAGCTCGATAAATGACAGCCGGCTGTATCGATGATGGGAGCCCACCAACAGGAAGGACTCCCCTTCTAAGGTGAAATAAATCTCGTAGCCGGGAGCGGCCTGAACCGTCTCGACCACATCCACCTGGGTAATGCCAATCTTGCCGTGCCACTCCAGGTCGGCCTTCTGGGCCTCGCGTGATTTGCGATTGAAGTGACGCATGCCTTCATAGAGCTCATAGAGCGTGATCGGCACGCGATTCTGTCGGGCAAGGTTCTTTAACGCCTCTGTCTTGGTCTGAACCTCTTCGCGTTCAGCCGCAAGCTTTTCTTCAAGGGTACGAATGTCGTCTTTGAGTTGTGTCTGAAGCGACTCGATGCTCTTTAATGCATCGCCCCAGACCATATCGATTTCTGAAGAGGTCTCAGGCACGATACCGGCCATGGCCTTTTCAACGACCACCTTGCGCTCGGCCGCCTTGACCTTTTTGCGGCGGGCATCTCGAATGGCGACGATGCCAAGTGCCGCAACTAAGAGCAGGCACAACAGGGCGATCAGGATCCCCGGACGAAGGGTCACCAAGGAGTCAGCCATGAGGATGGGTCTAGCCTTTCAGGATCTGCGCGACAGCGGCAAGTGTAACTTGTCCCAATAGGGGGAAAACAGCCGGGGAATCCAGCACGGACACCCTTCCGCTTAAGGCGCAGAGCTGCACCTCGACCCTGTCCTTCTGAGGCCCTAGGTCCATCACCAGGACCGTTGGCCGCTTAAAACTGGGGACGAGCTTTGCCACCGAGGCAAACGGCAGCACCTTGGCAAGCGTTGACCAGGAAATTGGCCCAGAGGATCCACAGCCATGATCCCGGGCATTGCCGACCGACATGTTCCCGATGAGCCGCGCCCAGAATGGTTTTCTGGATAGCCGGAGCCGAAAATCGGACGCCCCTTCGGCCCCAAGCCGGCCTGAACGAACCGAAAAGTCCATTCCCAGAAATGGCGCAATCGCCACCACCCCAGCCAACGCAGGGGCAACTTCGGGAGGGTCGTCCTCTAATTCGAGTGCAAACTTCCCCACCTGGATCTTCTTGGGACGGGCGAGATCCACCATGTCCATCCAGAGTGCAAGCGTCGCCGACAAGCCATAGCCGATTAAGACTGCCTGACCCAGACCTTGGTCGGGTCCAGATAACCGCATCAGACGACGCACTTCTTCTAGCAGATCAAGGGCTGCGACATCGCTGCCATCAAGTTCCGTGGGATCGACGCGAAGTCGGCTGACAGGAAAGCCACCCTCGAGGCAGGCCGCCTCAAGCGCATCGTTAATTTGCACATCGTGCACGTGGGCATCTAGCAAAAATAATCGCGTTATTCCCATGGGCCGAGTATATACTTGGATGCATGGAGACCTTGATACTTGCCTTCGCTGTAGCCATGGCAGTTGTTGCCCTGGTGCTCTACTTTGAGCTGAAAAACACGCAGGAACGCGTCGAGCGAATCCGCGCAGAAATGGAGGTCAAGATGTCATCGACACTTCGTTCTGCACTCGGCAATACCACCGAGAAAATCCCGGAAATCGAGCATCGCTTAGATGACCTGACGCAGAAAGTGGAACGCACAGAAGCGGAAGTCCACTCTATTCAGAAGCAGCCGACCGATAAGGTTTAAAAACGCTAACCGAGCCAGTGCCCCACGGACACTAGCAGCACAAGCGTTATCCAGAGAATCACCGCGCGCCAGACAAGTCCGACCGCAGACCGCATGGCTGCCTCATTTGCCTCACGCAGATCGGGCATATCCTGAACCAGCGATGGCCAGGGGCCGCCAAGCGCCTCGGTTTCAGACGGCTCATCCACACGAATCGATGTGGACTGTGCCTCAGGCACACTGAGCCGAACCCCCATCGCACCGGCACCCGCAGACAGCAGAACCCGTTCGGTGTCATTCGCGTGCGGCGCAAAACCCGACTTCAAACGCCACATCAGAATCGCGTCTTCAAAATTACCCACGATGGCAAAGACGATCGCTGTCACGCGCGCAGGGAACCAGTCGACCCATGAAAAGGCCCGCACCGCGAACTCACCAAATGGCGTCAGCGGCGGAACAATGCCGGTATCGGTCTGCGCAGCCTGCTGACGCGAATCTGCCCAGACACGCCGCGCCTCTGCACTGAGACGATAAAGCACCGCACCAGCAGGGCCGGGGAGCAGTACGAACCAGAAGATCACGCCAAAGACGTGACGCTGGGCACCGACTAAGGCAAGCCGAATCGCCTCCCGCGAGATTGCCGAGACATCGCCCTGATCGGCTGCGATCTTCGTCATCAGATCGCCACCCGAATGGGCCGCCCACTGACGAAGCTCTTTGCGCGCTCGCTCCAGATCATTCGCGGCAAGCGCTAACTGAATTTCGGTGAAACGATTACTGAACTGACGAAAGCCGACGGTGAGATAGAGAATCCCCACGGTCGCAAAAAACCCCAAAAGCACGTTCACACGTGACAGCAAGGCCACAATCGCCCAGCTCAAAACAGACCCGCCAATAATGACCAAGAACCAGGTCCATCGCGCAGAGGCCATTTCACCGGTGTCGGTGGCCCGCTCAATGCGCAAGAGCATCCGGCCCACCCATGAGCCGAGCTTATCGTCGGCGCGAACCGGACGAACCTGCTCTAACAACATCGCAAATAAAAAGCTAAATAGCGTCATGGCCTAAAGTCTAACCGCGGTCACGCTGCTGCTGCCAGCCAGCGGACAGAAAGTGATACAAGTTTCGTAGCATCGCTGCCGTTGCACCCCAGATAAAAAACTCCCGGCCATCATGCTCGGGACTAACGTAAGGCATTGCATAAAACCGAATACGCTCGCCGGTTGGGCTTTCATGCGGCTCCACAATGCGCACCTGATGATGGGCAGGGTTCATGAGATAGGTCAGTGGCACGTGAAAAAGTTCCTCAACCTCTGACGGGTCAATCACAAAGGGGTTGGGCCGGGGTACCCATCCCACCACGGGCGCAACCCGATAACCGGTGGCGGTCAGGTAATCCGGAAGCCTTCCCCAGACACTGACCAACTGAGGATCAAGGCCAATCTCTTCTCTCGCTTCACGTAATGCGGTCATGGCTTCGGACGCATCACTGGGCTCGGCCCGCCCGCCCGGGAAACTGACCTGACCAGCATGGTCCGACAAGCGCTGGGTACGCTGCGTCAGCACCACCGAGGGAACGGCCTCGCCAACAAGCGTAATCAGGACAGAGGCGCGAACAGCCGTTTCGGGCGTAAAGACACGAACCGGACGTCGCCGGTCCTGGACCATCTCCGGTGTCCAATCAGGAAACTGAGGGTTCGCCTGCGACTGACCAAAGATCTGCGCCAGGCTTGAAAACAACAAAGCCCGCTCGGGAAGAGCAGGCTCTGAGCCAATCGATTCGATTGCAGCAGCGCGGGGATCAAAACCGACTTGGGATGACATATCGTCCCAGTGGGTTCAGATCGCTGCCAAGACCTTATTCAGCAGCCGCTGCTTCGGTCTTGCGTGCAGTCAGCTTCTCACGGATACGTGCCGACTTGCCGGAACGCTCACGCAGGTAATAGAGCTTTGCACGACGGACATCACCGCGACGCTTGACTTCGATGCTGGCAATCAACGGAGAGTAGAGCTGGAATGTCCGCTCCACACCCTCGCCAGAAGAAATCTTGCGAACGATGAATGACGAATTCAGTCCACGATTGCGTTTTGCAATGACCACACCTTCATACGCCTGAACACGCTTACGGGTCCCTTCGACCACGTTCACGCTCACGACGACGGTGTCTCCCGGTGCGAACTCGGGAATGTTCTTGTTTAAGCGAGCAATTTCTTCTTGCTCAATTTGACGGATCAGATCCATGGTTTCTCCAAAAGCCATCTTGCGCTCAGCGGTGATCTCTCAATCCCTAGCGCAGAGGATGGGGTTAACAACAATCAGGGTTTTGGCTTTTTCAGGAGATCGGGCCGAAGCCGCTGGGTCGCCTCAAGGGCGGCCTTCCTGCGCCAATCCGCGATTCTCTCATGATGGCCAGATAAAAGCACGTCAGGCACTGCCTGGCCGCCAAAGACCTCTGGCCGGGTGTAATGGGGCCAGTCCAATAGACCCGGGTCGGCAAATGACTCTTCGATGGCGGACTGGGCATCCCCCAGGGCGCCCGGCCGCTTCCGAATGGCAGCGTCCATAACGGCCATGGCGGCGATCTCCCCGCCCGAGAGCACGAAATCCCCAAGGCTCCAGAGCTCATCTACCTGCTGATCGATAAACCGCTGGTCAACCCCCTCATATCGGCCGCAGACCAGAGTCCAGGCACCGCCTTGGGCAACCCGATCAACCAGCTTTTGGTCCATGGGCTTCCCAGATGGGCTCAGCAGCACCACAGGTCCTGGAGCAAATCCGGAAGCTTCTTGTGCCGACTTAATCGAGGTCACTGCCTCCGTTAATGGCCCCGGCATCATGACCATGCCAGGCCCTCCGCCATATGGGCGGTCATCGATCGTTTTGTAGGCATCATGCGCGAAGTCACGCAGATAACAGGTGTTCACCTGCGCCAAATTTCTTTCAATCGCGCGCGCAGTAATGCCATAACGCGTGATCGCCTCGAACATCTCGGGGAAGATGGTGATCAGATCAAATCGCAGCGGCGACATCAGCATTGGCTACTCAAACCATTCCAGCTGCCAGTCCACGGTGATGCGCCGATTAGGCAGATCCACGTCATCAATAAACTGGCTCACGAACGGAATCATGCCGTGCTGGGTGACTAGCCAGTCATGTTCGCCATTGGTCTGCATCGACTCAACCTGACCGAGGCTCTCGCCCTGACGATTGATCAGCGTGCAGCCGATTAGGTCGGCCCAGTAGGCCTCGTCTTCATCGGGCTCTGGAAAACTTGCCCGCGACAGCCCCACTAAAGCGCCACGCAAAAGCTCTGCCTGGCTTCGATCGCTGATCTCGGCAAGCTGAAGCTTGACGCCGCGGGTCTGCGGAGAGCACTCAAGGATCTGGGCGTGAATCCACTGGCCTGCTGGCAGCTTCAACCAGCAGGAGTCTGAATCCATTAACAGCGAGTCATCGATGGGAAGGCCAGTGACGGACTTCAGGGTATGAAGTCTGACTGCACCTTTAAGGCCAATTGGGGCACCGGCTTCTGCCAGTGCGACCCAGTCACTCGGGGCTGGGTCTTGCGAGAAAGGAAGCCGCGCGGAATTAAGCGGCTTTTTGGCTAGCAAATTCTTTGATCAGGCGCTCAACGCGGGGGCTGACCTGCGCACCGTGGCTACGCCAGTAGTCGATGCGGTCCATAGAGATGCGCAGCTTGGGCTCACTCGGTGCAGCGACCGGATTAAAAAAGCCAACGCGCTCGATGAACTTACCGTCGCGACGGCTGCGCGAATCAGTTGCCACCATGTGGAAGTAGGGACGCTTGTGGGCGCCGCCACGGGCTAAACGAATAATGACCATTTCAACAATCCTTTGAATTCGGGAACGTCCTTGGGGTTAGCCCCCAAAGATAACCCACAATTCTAGCACCGAAAGCCCGTTTTTGGCGGGCTTTCGCGGGCGCTCAGGGCCTATATCAGCCGATCGCAGCGGTTAACTCGGGGACAACCTGGAACAGATCCCCCACCAGGCCGTAGTCCGCCACCTGGAAGATCGGCGCCTCTGGGTCCTGATTGATAGCCACGATGACCTTAGAGTCCTTCATGCCCGCCAGGTGCTGGATAGCGCCAGAAATTCCTACTGCAATGTAGAGCTGGGGCGCGACGACCTTACCCGTCTGACCCACCTGCCAGTCATTGGGGGCGTAGCCCGCATCCACTGCCGCACGGCTTGCGCCCATTGCAGCGCCAAGCTTATCGGCCAACTTCTCCAGCATGGCGAAGTTTTCTTTTGAACCGAGCGCCCGGCCACCTGAGACCACAACCTTTGCGGCTGTCAGTTCTGGGCGCTCAAGCACGGCAATCTCGCGAGAGACAAACGCCGCGCTCGCAGCGGGTGCGCCCGCAGCTGCAACTGACTCGACTGCTGCGGCAGCCTGAGAACCCGCCGCCTCAAAGGCAGTACCCCGAACCGTGATGACCTTCACCGCATCGGTCGACTGCACTGTGGCAATAACGTTACCGGCATAGATTGGCCGCTTAAAGGTGTCGGCGCTGATGACTTCGATGATCTCGGAAATCTGGGCGACATCGAGTCGTGCCGAAACGCGCGGTGAAATATTTTTTCCAAATGCTGTTGCCGGGAACAGAATCGCATCAAAACCAGACGCTACGGCAAGCGTCTGCTCGGCCATGGGCTCGGCCAGATGATCTGCAAGGTGCGCGGCATCCGCATGGAGCACTTTGTTGACACCCGCAATCTGGGCGGCCGCATCCGCAGCAGCCTTGGCATTACTTCCAGCCACAAGCACATGGATCTCGGCGCCGCCCGCCTTTTGTCCCAACATTGTTGCCGCCGCAACGGTGTTGGCGGTGACCGGACGAAGACTGTCGTTGCCGTGTTCTGCAATCACAAGAATTTTCATGTCATTCGCTCCTTAGATCACTTTGGCTTCTGAACGAAACTTATCCACCAGGGTGGCCACATCCGGCACTTTGATTCCTGCTTTGCGGACCGGGGGATCTTCCACTTTGAGTAGCTTTAAACGCGAGCCCACATCTACACCCCAGTCAGCAGGCGCGGACTGCTCAATCGGTTTTTTCTTGGCCTTCATGATGTTCGGCAGCGTCACATAGCGCGGCTCATTGAGTCGAAGATCAACGGTAATCACTGCGGGCATCGCCATGGAGAGTGTTTCAAGACCGCCATCCACCTCGCGGGTCACATTGACGCGATCGCCGGCGACGGCGACCTTCGATGCAAACGTTGCCTGCGGCACGTTCATCAGCGCAGCAAGCATCTGACCGGTCTGGTTTGCATCATCGTCAATGGCCTGCTTACCCATGATCACGAGCTGCGCACCTTCTT
>JBDLRA010000064.1:0-3363 GCA_039800285.1 Pseudomonadota bacterium | reverse complement strand
TCGGGCATGACCTGATCAAGGTTCTCGAGCACAACGACATTCCGTATGTCGTCGTTGAAAAGCAGGCCTGCTGCGGCATGCCAAAGCTAGAGATGGGGGATCTCGAGTCCGTCGAAGAACTTTCCAAAAAGAATCTTCCCGTTCTCGCCAAACTTGCGCGTGAGGGCTACGCCATTGTCACGCCGATTCCGTCGTGTACGCTGATGTTCAAGCAAGAGATTCCGCTGATGTTCCCGAACGATGCGGATGCCCAGGCCGTCAAAGAGGCGATGTTTGATCCGTTTGAATATTTCGTCAACCGTCAGAAGGACGGGCTGCTGAAGACAGACTTCAGACAAGGGCTTGGCAATGTCTCGTATCACGTCGCCTGTCACCTGCGCGTTCAGAACGTCGGTCAAAAGACCCGCGAGATGCTGGAGATGGTTCCCGAGACGGCGGTCAATACGATTGAGCGCTGTTCCGGGCACGCCGGTACCTGGGGTGTGAAGAAAGAGTTTCACGAGATCGCGATGAAGATCGGCCGACCCGTGTTCCGTCAGATGAGTGAGCACCCGAAGGCAAATGACGGCAAAGGCGGGGAGCCCGATTTCGTGGCTTCGGATTGTCAGCTGGCAGGCCATCACATTGAGCAGGGGATGGCTGGCAAGGCTGATGGCAAGGTTGCGCATCCGTTGTCGCTTCTTGCGCGCGCTTATGGGCTGTAATTGATTAACGTTATCTGTTGATGGAGTAATTGGAGAATGACCATGGCACAAATTTCACGCGATTCGTTGTGGACCCTCGAGCACTATGCTCGTATCCGCAACCAGTTTCGTCAGGAAGTGATTGCACATAAGAAGCAGCGTCAGGTTGCACTCGGTGATCACATCACCCTCTTTTTTGAGGATGAGAAGACGATCCGTTACCAGATCCAGGAAATGCTTCGGATTGAAAAGACATTTGAAGAGTCTGGCATTCAGGATGAGCTCGATGCCTACAATCCGCTCATTCCTGATGGCCGTAACTTCAAGTGCACCATGATGATCGAGTATCCGGACCCAGAAGTCCGTAAGGTTGAACTCGCAAAACTGAAGGGTGTTGAGGATCGTGTCTGGATCCAGGTGGAAGGCCGTGAGAAGGTCTATGCGATTGCAGATGAGGATCTTGAGCGTGAGAACGAAGAGAAGACGTCCTCTGTGCACTTCATGCGTTTTGAGCTCGATGAAGATATGGCCGGTGCTCTGAAATACGGTGTCAGCCTGTCGATGGGTGTGGACCATCCGCACTACAACGTCAAGGTGGACCCCGTGTCGACGGAGACGCGTGCTTCTCTGGTGAAAGACCTGGCCTAAGTCCGCTAGGCTACTGAACCTATGGCGATGTCTGCGAAAAATGTTCTGGGAGGTCCGCTGCAGCCTTGCAGCATGGATCCATTAACGGGATTCTTCCGGGATGGATGCTGCAATACGGATTCCGAGGACTACGGCAGTCATACCGTCTGTGCCCAGATGACCGAGGCCTTTTTGGAGTTCTCTCGCTCTCGCGGCAACGATTTGTCTACGCCAAACCCTCAGTATCGTTTCCCAGGGTTAAAGCCTGGGGACCGCTGGTGTGTCTGTGCTGCGCGTTGGCGCGAAGCGGCGGAGGCGGGTGTCGCGCCTCCAGTGATCCTGGAGTCCACCCATAGTCGGGCGTTGGAGGTTATTGCACTTGCGGATCTGGAATACCACGCACTGCAGGCTGCTTAGACAAAACACTGCCGCGGCATGAACAAAAAGGGGGCATCGCCCCCTTTTTTATTGTCTTCTTAAGCCTGCTTGATTAAATTATCTTTGATGCAGTTCAAGGTTGAGGGTCGCGATGACCTGAGATTCAGGCGCACAATGATCCCTAGAGGCCTTACCGGTTCGCTGAACTCATGGGGCCCGAAATGCTCTAGGGAGAGAAGACCAGTTATGACGCAAGTAAGATCGAAGGCAACGACCACCCGTTCGAGACGAAAAACGCCCGGCGGGGAGGTGCGTGGTGCGGCAAAGGGGGATACCCCGCCAGTCCTGAATGAGGGGGCCCTTGCGCGTTTTATTCCAAAGCGATCAACCATCTCTGCAAGAGGGAAACAGCAGGTTGCTGCTCAGGCAGTACTGTCAAACCCCGCGGTGGCCTCTGAAAAGGAGCGTATCGAAAATTTTCGTGCCTTAGTGAAAGGCGCATCGCCCGATGACGTCGCCGCGATGCGGGCTGCGTTTTTAGAGTCTCCTGAAGGCAAATTAGATAAGCCAAAGGCGAAAAACCCTGACGAAGAACTCGTGCCGGATTGGCGCGATGGTCGATATCCGTATAAGAACCTGATGCGTCGCTCCAAGTACGAGGAGCAGAAGTATCAGCTGCAGGTGGAATTGTTGAAGCTTCAGGCCTGGGTGAAAGAAACGGGGCAGCGTGTAGTGCTTCTGTTCGAGGGCCGGGATGCAGCGGGCAAGGGCGGCACCATCAAGCGGTTTATGGAACATTTAAATCCTCGTGGTGCTCGCGTGGTGGCGTTAGAGAAGCCAACCGAAAGTGAAAAAGGCCAGTGGTATTTCCAGCGGTATGTCCAACATTTACCCACGTCTGGTGAGATCGTGATGTTTGACCGTAGTTGGTATAACCGGGCTGGTGTCGAACGCGTGATGGGGTTTTGTAGCGAGCAGGAATATCTGGAATTCATGCGTCAGGCGCCGGAGTTCGAGCGACATCTGGTCCGCAGCGGGGTCTGGCTCATTAAGTTCTGGTTCTCGGTGAGTCGTGAGGAGCAGCGTCGTCGGTTCAAGGAACGTGAAGTCCACCCGTTAAAGCACTGGAAGCTTAGTCCGATTGATAAGGCATCTTTAGACAAGTGGGATGACTACACGCGCGCCAAGGAGGCGATGTTCTGTGAGACGGATACCGCTGATGCCCCTTGGACGGTGATTAAGAGCGACTGTAAGAAACGCGCCCGGCTGAATGCGATGCGTTATGTCTTACACAAACTGCCCTATAAGAAGAAAGACGTGGAGCAGATTGGCAAGCTTGATCCGCTGATTGTCGGCCGTGCCCATGTCGTCTACGAGGCAGGGGAGCGCCCCGGAGACGGCTCTGGCGCTATTTTGTAGATCACCGGACCAACAGAACGCTAAGGCGTATCGCGGGGGGCGAGAGCGACCTCTGCGATAATCTGCTTATGGAATTTCAAGTTATCCCGGTTACGGATTTTCAACAGAACTGTTCTTTGCTGATCTGCCCAGAGACACGTCGCGCTGCCTGGGTCGACCCAGGCGGTGAGATCGAGCGGCTGCAGGCGATTGCGAAAGCCGCTGACGTGACTGTCGAAAAGATTTTTGTGACCCATGGCCACATTGATCACTGCGG
>JBDLRA010000063.1:0-14517 GCA_039800285.1 Pseudomonadota bacterium | reverse complement strand
CATTACTCGATACCTACTTTCAGATGCATGAGGTTGCGATTCCTCGAGTCTCGTTGCGTAAAGGGTACATACCGAAGCGCACAGGATCGCAGCATCCTGATGGAGGACCCACCGGGATATTCCGTTGTGGTGACGATAGCTATATAACGCTTGCTTTGTTGCCACATCAGTGGAAACAGTTTGTCGACGCCCTGGGCTTACCTGAACTTCTCACCGATGAGCGCTTCGCCACGGCGGCTCTTCGTAGAGACCACAATGATGCGCTGAAGGATATCTTTGAGGCGTGGCTGGCCAGGTTTTCGAATCGAGACGCAGCACTCGCGCATCTCGAGGCGCATCGGATTCCTTGCGCGCCAGTCTTGACGCTAAATGATGCCATGGCGCATCCACATCTACGTGCGCGAGGAACCGTGCGGCAGGTCACTGAGCCCACGATTGGTTCCTTTGACATCCCAGGGCTTCCAGTGAAGTTTTCTCGTTGGCAGCCTGCTGATCCGTCCGCATTGAAGGCATCCAGGCTTGGTGAAGATAACGTGACGGTATTAATGGACCTTCTGGGATTGAGTGAGACTGATGTCAGGGAATTAATTGAGCAGAAGATCTTAGTAGAAGAGACGAAGCAGTCTAAAGACTAAAGTGAAGAAATACGGAGTCAAGAAATGTCAAAGCAGGTAGAGATGTACTGGGATGTTGGGAGTACCAATACGTATTTCGCGTTAAAGCTCATCAAGCCGATTCTGGAACGAAATGACGCTGTGTTGCAGCTACGACCCTTTAATCTCGGTTACGTGTTTCGCACTTATAACTACGAGCTAATGAAAGAGCCCAAGGCAAAGCTTCGTAACCGTAAGCGAGATCTGATGCGTTGGGCTGAAAAGTACAACCTGCCTTTCTCAATGCCGAAGGAATT
Organism: Pseudomonadota bacterium; assembly: GCA_039800285.1. GTDB lineage: Bacteria > Pseudomonadota > Gammaproteobacteria > Burkholderiales > Burkholderiaceae_A > Lacustribacter. The sequence continues at coordinate 13,607 of JBDLRA010000063.1, read as the reverse complement.
TCCCATCAAGTCTAGTCGTGTGCTTCGGGGTTCCTTGGTAATGCGTCGGCATGGCAAGGAGCTTGCGTTTGTCGAGATGGTCATGGACCGCTACTGGGAGCAGGGTGATGCCAGCATTGCCGAGTACGAGGGGCTCCGACCAACAGTCGAAGCACTTGGGGTTGATTTTGCGGAATTTGAGAAGTTATCCGCCAGTGACGAGATCGGTGAAGAACTCGCTGCTTCAACGAATACAGGAATTGAGCGCGGGGTCTTCGGCGTCCCGATGATTATTGTTGGTGATGAGCTGTTCTGGGGTAAGGACCGGATGGAGTTTGTTGAGGATGAGCTTCGCAAACGGGCAGGTTGAGCAAGTAACCTGACATCATCTGAGCGGGTAAGACATTTCGGTGATTTTCGCCGATCATCTTTATTGAAATGATTGCCTCCAAGCTAACCGTGGCGGTTAGAGATTCTTGGAGGTAAAAATGCAGCGTAAATTGAAAGCAGCTGTAGAACGTATCGGTGATTTTGTTTGCCTAGATTTAATCATTCCTTTGGCATCTGAATCCCCTCATCAAGAAAAATCTGAGTTTTTTCTATTGGCTTTAATCGATCTATCCTCGCTAGAGACTCAGGTGTTCGTGGATCGGGTGTGTTTTTCCATCAACCGGAGTGGACGTTCCGCTTCTCACTCCAAGAGACTTTGGTCTGTATTGGCCTCTAAATCAGAGCGGCGTTAGTACAAAGGCGTTTGATTGGCGGTTCATTGAACTTTTAGCAGAGACCTATAAAACAAAAAACCCGCAGAGACTGCTCTCGGCGGGTTTTTGGCTGAGCCTTGATCGGTTACTTGATCTTGGTCTCTTTGTACATGACGTGCTTACGAGCCTTGGGATCGAACTTCTTGATCTCCATCTTCTCGGGCATGGTCTTTTTGTTCTTGGTGGTTGTGTAGAAGTGGCCAGTGCCTGCACTGGACTCTAACTTGATCTTTTCGCGGCCGCTTTTTGCCATGATGATTCCTTGTGTTCTTGGTCAGTTGCTGTTGACGTTACAGGGCGTTGCGCTCGCGCAGATCGGCCAGAACAGAATCGATTCCATTCTTTGTGATCGTGCGGACAGCAGCGGGTGTGACGCGCAGGCGAACCCAGCGGTTCTCGCTCTCAACCCAGAAACGCTTGTACTGAACGTTCGGCAGAAACCGACGCTTGGTCTTGTTGTTAGCGTGGGAGACATTGTTCCCCACCATCGGGCCTTTACCCGTGACTTGGCATACGCGAGCCATGATGCATTCCTTTGCGTTTCTACTGACGAGCCGAATTTCGGCAAAGACCGCAATTCTATGAGAAAACAAAGACTTAGGTCAAGTTTGGGCAGAGATGGTCCGGTCGCCCGCCACAACCAGGTGGTCCAGTAGCGTGATGTCCAGCAGCGCCAGGCTTCGCTGTAGCTGACTGGTTAATAATTGATCAGCTCTGCTGGCTTCGGCAACCCCAGACGGGTGATTATGCGCCGCCACAACGGCGGCCGCGTTCAACTGCAGGCAGCGCCTTGCGACTTCTCTGGGGTAGACACTGGTCTGGGTCAGGCTTCCCGTAAATAGCGTCTCAAAGCGAATCAGCCTGTGGCGAGAGTCAAGAAATAGCACGGCGAAAACCTCATAGGGTAGGCCCCCCAGCTGGCTGATGAGGAACTGGGATACGAGATCTGGCTGGTGCATGAGCGAGCGCTCACCGAGCGGCTCTGCGGAAGCCCTTTTGGCCAGCTCCCGGGCCGCTTGAAAGATGGCGAATCGCGCGGACCCAATCCCGGGCCTGCTTTTTAACTGCTCCCAGGGGGCGGCCAGGGTTGCGGCCACGCCTCCGAATTCCTCAAGAAGTTCTTGGGCGACGCGTAAGACTGGCTTTCCAGGGACCCCTGTTCCTAGCAAAAGCGCGAGTAACTCGGCGTTATCCAGGCTAGCAGCGCCCCTCGCCAGGAGCTTTTCCCTTGGGCGGCTGGGTGCGAATGGGGATAAAGGATGGTTTGTCATGGGGTTGCGCCTAAAATCCATCAATCTCATAGAAATCGATTGGCATTGCTATCCCCCATGTCGGCTACCTCGAACGAATCATCCCAGGCGTCTGGAATCCAGGACGGATCCCATGTGACCCTGCATTTTCGACTGACCCTTTCGGATGGTCAGGTCGTTTTTGACACCTTCTCGGATAAGCCTGCGACCATTCAGGTGGGTGAGGGGCAGATTGCTCCCGCATTAGAGCGCTGTCTCGTCGCGCTTCAGGAAGGGGACGAGCGGTCTTATGAGCTTGGACCCGATGATGGGTTTGGTCCGCGCCATCCTGACCTTGTGCAAAAGGTGAGCAAGGGACTGCTGGAAAAATACGCGGATGATGGCGATCCCATTGAGCCTGGTGATGTTGTTGAGTTCCCAACACCAGACGGTCGAGGCGGGCGCGTTGCAGGCGTATTCAAGGGCTGGGAAGGGGGGTCGGCTGTGTTTGATTTCAACCACCCGCTTGCTGGCCAGTCGATGCGATTTGATGTGAAGATCATTGGTCTTCTTTGAGAGAGGAATGACGTGACACAGTCAGCGAATCCAGTACGTTTTGAAGCGCTTGAAGAAGTTGTCCTTGCAGAGCCTCGCGGATTCTGTGCGGGTGTGGAGCGTGCGATTGAGATTGTTGAGCGGGCGCTCGAGCGATTTGGTGCGCCGATCTATGTCCGTCACGAGATCGTTCACAACGACCATGTCGTCTCTGACCTGCGTGCAAAGGGGGCTATTTTTGTTGATGACCTCGAGGAAGTACCCGTTGGCGCAAGAGTCATCATGAGCGCCCACGGTGTCTCTCGTAAAGTTCGTGATCACGCAGAGACACGGGAACTCGAGGTCTTCGATGCAACCTGCCCCTTGGTGACTAAGGTTCATGTCGAGGTTCGCAAGTTACGGGCCGATGGTTATGAGATTGTGATGATTGGTCATTCGGGCCACCCTGAGGTAGAGGGCACGATGGGACAGGCCGACGAAGGTATGTACCTAGTCGAAGATGTTGCAGGGGTTGCCGCGCTTCAGGTCAAGACGCCGGAGAAGCTGGCCTATGTGAGCCAGACGACCTTGTCGGTTGATGACACAGAGGTCATTGTCAAAGCCTTGCAACAGCGGTTCCCAATGATCGTTGGCCCCAAAAAGAGCGACATCTGCTACGCCACCCAGAATCGTCAGGATGCCGTGAAGCTGATGGCGAAAGAGGTCGATGTCGTTCTGGTCGTGGGAAGTCCAACCAGCTCGAATAGCAACCGACTCCGTGAAGTAGCGGAGCGTTTTGGCGTGCCGGCTTACCTTCTTGGTAGTGCAGACGAACTCAACCCGGCCTGGATCCAGAATGCGGCGCGTGTCGGGATTACCGCCGGTGCCTCTGCCCCTGAAGGACTGGTGCAGGGCCTTCTAGCCGCCGTGAAGGCGCACGGCGCATCGACCGTGCGGCGTCTGCCAGGCGCCGAAGAGCGCGTTCGGTTTCCAATGCCTAAGGGGTTGACCTAAGCGACGGCGCAGTAGCCTGCCCGCAACTCGCTAGTGTCAACGTACCAACTTGCTGATTGGCGTGAAGGCGGTGGTTTGAATTACACTTTCGGGCTTTCCCCTTGCCGTCCGGTCAAGGGGCTCTGGTAAGGCCGATGTAGCTCAGTTGGTAGAGCAGCGCATTCGTAATGCGAAGGTCGGGGGTTCGACTCCTCTCATCGGCACCACTCCATACCTTTCTTGATTCCCGACCCAAGCGCTTCGGCGGATTGTTGCCGTCTTGGTATTACTGTATATTTTTAAGTAATACCATGGAGGCTCTATGTCAACTAGGCTCACCATCAAAGGGCAGGTCACGATTCCGAAGCAGATTCGAGACGCATTAGGCCTTAAGCCCGGTACAACGGTTGATTTTGCGGTGAATGAGCATGGACAGGTCGTTATCCATCGTGCGGATGAGACAAAGACACGCCGATCTGATCGGTTTGAGGCTGCGCGCGGCAAGGCCGATGTCCGTTGGCGCACCAAGGATCTGATGGCGTTACTGCGCAGCGACTCGTGATGCTCGTTGACACCAATGTATTGATTGATGTTTTTGAGGATGACCCCGAGTGGGCAGACTGGTCGATCAATCAAATGCGGTCCCAGTCAACCGTCCATCCGTTGGCGATCAATCCGGTGATCTATTCAGAGCTCTCGCTCGCATTCTCCTCGGTCGAAGTGCTCGACAAAACGCTGGATGGGCTTGCTATGAAATTCCTGGAAATTCCAAAGCCAGCCCTCTTTCTTGCCGGGAAGGCATTTGTCCGTTACCGCCAAAATGGCGGCCAACGAACGAATGTGCTGTCTGATTTTTTCATCGGGGCCCACGCGGCTGTTAGTAAACTACCGTTGTTGACGCGAGACGTATCGCGCTACAAACGGTATTTCCCGAGCGTTGTGCTCATTTCGCCAGAGGGGAAGCATGCCTGATGTCCTGATCAGTGAAGTTGGCCCGCGTGATGGCCTACAGTCCATCGATCGAACGATGCCGACTGAACACAAGTTTGCGTGGATCAAAAGTCTTGCGGACTCGGGGCTCACGGAGATCGAAGTCTGCTCTTTTGTTCCCCCCAAGCTTTTGCCGCAGATGGCAGATGCCACGGCGGTGGTGAAGTTCAGTAAAACAATTCCAGGTCTCGTTGTTACTGCTTTGGTTCCGAATCTCAAGGGAGCTGAGTCCGCGTTTGAGGCGGGCGTGCAGAAGGTCACAATTCCCTTTTCTGCAAGCGAGGCACACTCTCTTGCCAATGTTCGCAAGTCGCACGATCAGATGCGAGAAGAAGTCGCAGCCATCATGGCCTTATGCAATGAACGCTTCCCAAATGTCATTGTTGAAACAAGCTTGTCTACCGCGTTTGGCTGTTCGATTTCTGGTCCGGTCTCTGAGGATCTGGTGGTTGCCTTATCGGAGCAGTTAGTCGCGCTCGGGGTCGATGAAATTGGTCTTGCAGACACAACGGGGTACGCTAATCCAGCGCAGGTGCGCCGGCTCTTTACGCGCGTTCGCGCTCAGGTGGGTGAGCGTTGTATGAGTGCTCACATGCACAACACGCGGGGGTTGGGGCTTGCCAACGTGCTTGCCGCTTATGAGGTGGGAATACGTGTCTTTGACAGTTCAATGGGCGGAATTGGTGGCTGTCCATTTGCGCCTGGCGCGTCTGGCAATGTGGTTACCGAAGACCTAGTCTTCATGTTTGAAGCCATGGGAATCCGTACGGGTGTCAGTCTCGATCGCCTGATGCTGGCACGCGAAGTCTTTGCACAAGGACTTCCTGATGAGCCGACCTACGGCATGGTGCCAGCAGCGGGGTTACCTAAAGGATTTACCCCTACATCGGCAGTGGTTTGACGCGATGGAAACAAAAGATCCGATGACTGCCGCGCTGCCGCTTGCTGGTATTCGCGTGGTGGAGTTCACCCATATGGTCATGGGCCCAACCTGCGGTATGGTCCTGGCGGATCTGGGTGCGGAGGTGATCAAGATTGAGCCTGTTACGGGCGATAACACGCGACGCCTTTTGGGTTCCGGGGCAGGATTTTTTGCCAATTTCAATCGGAACAAAAAAAGCATTTTGTTAAATCTGCAGACCGAAGAAGGCAAAGCGATTGCCAAGGAGTTGATTACCACTGCCGACATCGTGACCGAGAACTTTAAGCCCGGAACGATGGATAAGCTTGGTCTTGGGTATGCCGTCCTGTCTGAGGAATTCCCCCGGTTGATCTATGTGTCGATGAAGGGTTTTCTTCCCGGCCCTTATGCGAATCGAACAGCCTTAGATGAGGTGGTTCAGATGATGGGGGGCTTAGCCTATATGACAGGACCCGTGGGCCAGCCATTGCGTGCGGGAACGTCCGTCAATGACATTATGGGCGGTCTGTTTGGTGCGCTTGGTGCGATGGCTGCGCTTCGCAGTCGTGAGCAGACCGGCCGCGGTCAAGAGGTGCAGAGCTCCCTTTTTGAAAACAATATCTTTCTGGTGGGCCAGCACATGATGCAGTACGCCGTGACGGGAAAGGCGGCGGCGCCCATGCCCAGTCGCATTTCCTCTTGGGGCGTCTACGATGTCTTCACCGTTAAAGACGGTGAGCAGATCTTTCTTGCGGTCGTCACCGATACTAGCTGGAAGATCTTTTGCGATGAGTTTGGTTTCGATGATCTGAAGGCTGATGCCCGAATCGAAACCAATAATCAGCGGGTTCAGTCTAGGGATTGGCTGCTTCCCGATCTGCGTTCTCGTCTTGCACAGTTTTCGGCGCAAGAACTTGCAGACCGGTTTGAGAAAAACGGGCTGCCGTTTGCACCGATTCGCAGACCGCATGAACTCATGGATGACCCGCATCTTTTGGCAACAGGTGGTCTAGCCAGTATTCGGATTCCTGACCCTCAGGGCGATCGAACTACGGGGCTCACGCCGCTTCTGCCGTTTACGCTGGATGGCGAGCGACTCGGGGTCCGTACAAGCCCCCCCTTGATGGGAGAGCACACGGCAGAGGTCCTCTCGCATCTGGGCTATTCACAAGACCAGATCAACGTGTTGATAGAAAAAGGGGTCATCGCGACCAACCATGTCGACGAGTAAAGAGTCAGATCAGCCAGTCAACTGCCGCAAGTGTCGGCACTTCTATGTGACCTGGGATGAGCGTTTTCCGAATGGCTGTCGGCTCTATGGGGTGAAGTCCAAACTTGCCCCAAGTTTCTCGGTTCGCGATGCCACCGGAGCCCCGTGTCGGTTCTGGGAACAGAGTCCAGCAAAACGGTCTTAAGACGAACCGTGCTTGGCGTTCTCTGATACCCCAGATGGCTTCTGATTCGCTCCCTCATGTTTTCAGGGCTGTCTGGCTGACCCGGGAAGCAGATGCGTTCTGTCTGTCTTTGCACTGTCAGCCGGGTGCAAAGCAGACGCGGGTCTGTGGTCTGCATGGGGATCGATTGAAAGTTGCCTTGGCTGCGCCCGCCGTCGACAACCAGGCGAATAGTTACCTTCTGCGATGGCTTGCGGACCTGTTCGAAGTCCCCAAAGACCGCGTCACGCTCTTGTCTGGCCAGACAAGTCGTCAGAAAAGGGTACGGCTTATCGGGGTCTCTCTTGATCAGGTTTGTCGGGTCCTGGGCGATAATGAGGCCTTACCAACGAGGGGGTCGACATGACGCTGCTGATTCTTGGACTGATCATTTTTATTGGCACGCACTCGCTGCGTATCTTTGCGGATGGCTGGCGCGGTCAGATGGTCACGAAAATGGGTGAGATGCCTTGGAAAGGGCTGATCAGTGTGCTGTCGCTTGTGGGCTTCGTGTTACTCGTGAGTGGCTATGGCGCTGCGAGACAGACTCCGATTCTCTTGTGGCAGCTTCCGTTCTGGATTTCTCACCTGGTGTCACTGCTGATGCTGGTGGCATTCATTCTGTTGCTTGCAGCCTATATCCCAGGCAACGGGATTAAGGCACGTCTTGGTCATCCCATGGTTATCGCCGTCAAGATCTGGGCCTTTGCCCATTTGTTGTCCAACGGCACACTGGCAGATCTGATTTTGTTTGGCAGCTTCCTCGCCTGGGCAGTGTTGAGTTTCCGTGCGGCCCGCAAGCGTGATCGAGCTGCCGGTGTTGTTCGCGGCAAGGGCGAGTTACTCAAGACCATGATTACGGTGGTCCTCGGGGCTTTGGCCTGGGTCTGGTTCGTCTTCCAAGGTCATGCCTGGTTGATTGGTGTGCGGCCAATTGTGATGGCGTCGTAATCGAGAGGGCTCTACGACATGACTGAAAAGAAGATCATCTCAACCGCGAAGGCGCCAAAGGCGATTGGCACGTACTCCCAGGCTGTTGCTGTTGGCCATACGGTCTGGCTATCGGGGCAGATTCCACTTGATCCGGAAACGATGCAGATCGTTGGGGATACCACTCCCACCGGGATGGAGCAGCAGATTCATCAGGTGTTTAAGAACCTGTCTGCCGTTGCCCAGGCTGCTGGGGGTTCTTTAAATCATGTGGTGAAGCTCAATCTCTTTCTGACTGATCTTGCGCATTTCGCAAAGGTCAACGAGATCATGGCGCAGTACTTTGCTGAGCCCTATCCCGCGCGTGCTGCCGTTGGCGTGGCCAGTCTTCCTCGTGGCGCTGGATTTGAGGCGGAAGCGGTGATGGTGCTGCCCGGCTAATCGGGTAGCAGACCGCGCCTGGGTTGCCGCAGTCGATCGCTCCCCCATGGCCACGGATTCCCTGCCAGTTAGTTTTCAGAAGCTGGGCCTAACGCGCTGGTTAGATGTCGCCCTGCATTTCCCGCTGCGTTATGAAAATGAATCAAAAGTCTGGCCCATCAGTGGTGTGATCGCTGGTCAGAGCGTTCAGATTCAGGTTCGTGTCGTCTCATCTCGCATCGTGTTTCGTCCCAGACGAATGTTGGTTGTAGAGGTCGAAGATGACACCGGAAGCGCAATGCTCCGGTTTATCTATTTCAAAGATGTACAGAAGAACGCTTATGTCCCGGGCGCCAAGCTTCGCGTGCTGGGGGAGGCTAGGAAATCGATTGCTGGGTTAGAGTTCATTCACCCGAGAACGCGCTCCGGCTGGCTCGAAAAGGAAGCAATCGAGGCACAGCCCCTAGTTCCCGTGTACCCAACAACAGCGGGGCTTGCGCAGCATGTCTTACGAAGGGCTGTTGGAAAAGCCCTTGATCAGGCCAACCCCCCGGAGTGGCTGCCCAAATCATTTCTCGATCAGCATCGACTGATGGCATTACCCGAGGCAATTCGGTTGATTCATCAGCCACCAGCCGATGCAGAGGTAACCGGGCTTATGGACCAGATTGCAGACCGTGAAGGCCCAGCATGGGATCGCATTCGGTTAGATGAACTGCTTGCTCAGCAGATTGCTATGCGTCGTGCAAGAAGACTTAAGCGGCATGAGATGTCGCTGGCCTTATCGACCCAGCAACTCGAGGCAGCGCTCATCAAAAGCCTTCCCTTTCAGTTGACCGTAGCACAGCAGCGTGTCTGGCATGAGATCTCACAAGACCTTGCGCGCTCATCACCCATGCAGCGGCTGTTGCAGGGAGACGTCGGCAGTGGCAAGACGGTCATTGCTGCGCTGGCGGCGGCCCAGGCGGTTTCGTCAGGCGCGCAGGTGGCGGTCATGGCGCCCACAGAAATTCTTGCTGATCAGCTCTTTAAAAAATTTGAGGAATGGCTCACACCACTCGGTGTTTCTGTGACCCGTCTCACAGGAAGTCTCGGTCAAAAGGCTCGGCGGGAGCGGCTTGCCGCGATTGCCCAGGGCGCGCTATCGGTGGTTGTGGGCACGCAGGCCCTGATTCAGAAAGGGGTTACCTTTCAATCGCTGGGACTTGTGATCGTTGATGAACAGCATCGCTTCGGCGTTGGACAGCGTCTTGCTCTGCGCGAACTGTCTGAGCACCAAATGCCCCATCTGCTGGGAATGTCGGCAACGCCAATTCCGAGAAGCCTTGCCATGACTTATCTTGCTGATCTTGATGTATCTGTGCTGGATGAGCGCCCTCCGAATCGGCAGCGAATCGTCACGAAGCTGATGGCAGCATCCCGTCGTGATGAGTTGATTGATCGACTGCTGCAGTTCTTATCAGACGGTGGTCAGGCCTACTGGGTCTGTCCTGTGATTGATGCCGCAAAGCCTGAAGAAGAGCGGGAAGAAATGGAGCGGTCTTTGCAGGCGATTGAGACTGCTGCTGAATGGATGGCACCGATCTTTGGCGATCAGCTGGTTGTCCTGCATGGGCGGATGTCTGCCGATGAAAAAGCAGATGCCATGGCGCAATTTGCATCCGGGGCGCGACGTCTGCTTCTTGCCACCACGGTGATCGAGGTGGGTGTGGATGTTCCAAAGGCAAGTCTGATGGTGATTGAACATGCGGAGCGGTTTGGTCTTGCACAGCTTCATCAGCTTCGCGGGCGGATAGGGCGGGGCGCGGAACAAAGTACCTGTATCCTGCTTTTTGATGAGCCGCTATCAGACACCGCAAAGGCCAGGCTTAAGACGCTTTATGAGACGGATGATGGGTTTGAGGTGGCACGGCGCGACCTTGAGATTCGAGGGCCCGGGGAGTTCCTGGGCTTGCGGCAGTCGGGGATTCCGTCTCTGCGGTACAGTGACTTTCAGAAAGATAGTCTTTGGGTGGAACTGGCTGTGCGCTTTGGGGCAAAATTGATTGCCGCTGAAGAGCGTGGTGACCTAAAGACACTGGGTGTGGAGGTTGCGGATCTCGACGCCTTGGTGGATCGATGGGCGTTTGGCAAAGAAATCTTATTGGCAAGTGGCTAGAGAGTTATGACCTTAACGGAACTTCGTTACATTGTTGCTGTTGCGCGCGAGAAGCATTTCGGTCGTGCGGCGGATGCCTGCTTCGTCAGTCAGCCAACGCTTTCGGTCAGTGTCAAAAAGATTGAGACCGAACTAGGCGTGCAGCTCTTTGAACGTGGGGGCTCCGAGGTCTCGGTGACGCCGATTGGCGAGGACATTGTTCGTCAGGCGCAACGCGTGCTTGATGAAGTCAACCAGATTAAAGAAATCGCAGATCAGGGTCGAGATCCGTTACGCGGTGCGTTGCGCGTTGGTGTGATCTACACCATCGGTCCTTATCTCCTGCCACGGATTATCAAGTCGATGATCGATCAGTACGGCGATATGCCGATGATCCTGCAGGAGAACTTTACCCATCGACTCCTGGAGATGATGCGTACAGGAGACCTGGATGTCGCAGTTCTTGCGGAACCCTTCGATGAAACTGGGCTATCGATTGCCCCGCTGTACGACGAAGACTTTCTGATTGCAGTGCCTAAGAATCATCCCTGGGCAAAGCGCAAGAGCGTGCCCTCGATTGAGCTGAAAGAGCAGACCATGTTGCTACTGGGGATCGGCCATTGTTTCCGAGACCAGGTCCTAGAAGTCTGCCCAGAGGCAGCAAGGTTCTCAGCGAATTCGGCGGGCATCCAGAAAACAGTCGAGGGCAGCTCCCTTGAGACGATTCGTCACATGGTTGCCGAGGGCTTAGGGATCACGGTGCTGCCCCGGATGTCAGTGACTTCAGAGGAAGATGGTCTTCTGAAATTCACTCCCTTTGAAGACCCCGTGCCGAATCGCCGTGTGGTCTTAGCCTGGCGAAAGACGTTTACTCGGGATGAGGCCATTCAGGCGCTTCGTAAAACCATCCTTGAAGCAGATCTTCCAGGGTGCACAAAGTTATGACGATCGCTTACATGACGCTTGAGCAGTCGGTGGGTAAGACCCCTTTGGTGCGGCTTGATCGACTCGCAGGTCCGGAGAATGCGAAGCGGGGCAATATCATTCTGGGCAAGCTTGAGGGCAACAACCCTGCCGGTTCTGTTAAAGATCGTCCTGCGGTATCCATGATTGCCCGGGCAGAAGCGCGTGGCGAGATCCGCCCTGGCGATACCCTGATCGAGGCAACGAGCGGTAATACCGGCATTGCGCTAGCGATGGCTGCAGCGATGCGGGGCTACCGAATGATCCTGATCATGCCGGATAACCTGTCGCTTGAGCGTCGTCAGACAATGAAGGCCTTTGGGGCTGAGCTGATTCTTGTCACCCAAAAAGAGGGCATGGAGGGCGCGCGGGACCTTGCGGATCAGATGGAGCGGGACGGCAAAGGAAAGGTGCTGAATCAGTTTGCGAATGACGATAACTGGATGGCCCATTTTGAGACTACGGGTCCAGAGATCTGGGCTGACACTCATGGCACGGTGACCCACTTTGTCTCTGCCATGGGAACAACGGGAACGATCACGGGTGTCTCGCGTTATCTGAAAGAGAGAAATCCGAGTGTGGTCATTATTGGGGCGCAACCTTCAGATGGCTCATCGATCCCTGGCATTCGTAAATGGTCCCCGGAATACGTCCCGCCGATTCGTCAAAAAGCTTTCATTGATCAGATTGAGGAAGTCACACAGCAAGATGCGGAGGAGATGACCCGCCGTCTTGCACGGGAAGAGGGATTGTTCTGTGGCGTCTCTGCTGCTGGGGCTGCGGTAATCGCCCTGCGCATCGCTGAGCGCGTTGAGAACGCAACGATTGTCTTTATTGTCTGCGATCGCGGAGATCGTTATCTCTCCACCGGAGTATTCCCGGGCTAGAAGCCTTTTTCTGCTTCATTCCGAATGCAGGGTCATCGTGTCACCCTGAGTAGGGGATGTACTCGATTCCGGCGAGAACGAGTTCCGCGGTTCCTGTGATGTTTTCTGGGGATTCGCTAAAGTCTGCAAGAACCTTTGCCTTGGTTTTACTGGGGTCGGTCGTCATGGCATTGAGCCACCAGGCATAGCCCGACGGATCTGGTGTGCGCCCAAGCACGTTGGTGTAGACCTTCGTTAGAAAGTCCGCATTCGATGGCGTTTCGCCGTAGAGGGTCCGAAATTCTCTGGAGTCAATAAACCGGCTTGAGACTTCTAGCAGATCCATTCCGCCATCCATCTGGGCAATCCAGTAACCAAGCCCCCCTTCGTCGGGATCCCGATTAAAGGCCGCTTTATAGATCCGAAACCCCTTGCCAGCAATGCCGTCTGTGTCGAATGCCAGAGCGATATCGGTGAATCGAATCCGCTCAATATTTAGCAGACGATCATCGCCAACACCTTGGTAACTGATGTTGTCAGGGGCGATCACCATTGCATCACTAATCGAGAAATCGGTGTTTGAATGGCGGAAAAGCGATACCTGGCTGCTAGCGACGCGATAGTTGACCGTATCAAGCCCTGGGCCACCATCAATCGTCTCGCTCGCCTCAGAGGCCGATAACTGGTCGTTCAGAGAGCTTGCTGTAAAGCGGGATAGATCTGACGTGATGTCGCTAAAGACGAGTTTTTCTACGCCGATTACAAGCACTTCTTCCGTTCCGTTCACCGTTGAGATCTTAAGTCCGCCGGTCGTTGGGCTTGTGATCTTATACGCCGCACGAGCGCCCGAAAACTGGGCTGAATCAATCCCTAAGCCGCCGATGATGGTGTCGTTGCCGCCATTCGGCGTGAAAACGTTGTCTAGGCTGTTGCCGTATAGCGCATCGCTAAACCGGGAACCTGCAAAATTTTCAATCAGAGAGCCGAAATTGACAGTGAATTGGCCTGCGTCTGTAATCCGCTCTGCCTTGGTGCCAATGTGACTCCAGTAGCCGGGGCTCAGATATCCTGTAGCCCCTGAGGTGGCGCCAGACAGGTCAATCGTGTCCGAACCTGCCCCATCCCAGATAAATGTACCCTCGTTCAACGATGGTCGATAACTGTCATTGCCTGTGCGTTGGTTTGTTGGGGGGCCATACAAGTACTGAAGGGCTGCGATATCCAGCGGTCGAAAGAGCATCTGATAGTGATCGGTGGAATCGTTATAGGTCATCACGGTCCACTCTGTAGAGTCCTCGTCACCCTGTAAGTAAGGGGGCTCCCCAACATTGCCGTCGGCATCTTTTTCGTCGAACGGATGCTTTAGTCCAATGGCGTGGCCGATCTCGTGGATTAAGAGCAGGGCGCCGTAGGTTCCTGGCGTAAAGGTTGAGTAGCGAGCCGAGTTGTCGATGAAGACGTCGCTGCC
>JBDLRA010000062.1:0-30878 GCA_039800285.1 Pseudomonadota bacterium | reverse complement strand
CAGAACTATGCACTATGGCCGCACATGACGGTCTTCGATAACGTGGCCTTTGGTCTGGTCGAGCGTAAGTTTTCGAAAGATGAGATCAAAAAGAAGGTAGCGGCTGTTCTTGATGTCGTCGGACTCTCGGAGTACGGCGGCCGTCGGCCGAGCCAGCTATCGGGTGGTCAGCAGCAGCGTGTCGCACTGGCCCGGACGATTGTGATTGAGCCGTCGATCTTGTTGCTCGACGAACCCTTATCAAATCTCGATAAAAATCTGCGCGTACAGATGCGCGATGAGTTGAAGAGCCTGCAGCGCAAACTTGGAATTACCACGGTGTTTGTGACGCACGATCAGGAAGAGGCGATGACGACAGCAGACCGCATGGCGGTTCTTGATCTGGGGGTGTTGCAGCAGGTGGGCTCTGCAACCACGCTTTATGATCATCCGGTGAATTCATTTGTTGCCGGGTTTGTTGGCACAGCCAATCTGATTGATGGGTGCGTGGTTGACGAGGGCGGTCGCAAAGTGTTTCAGGGTGCGGGATTGTCTGTGCCCCTTGCGCAGTCACATGTTTCTTCAACAAGCACGGCGCAGTTATTTTTTCGCCCGCATAGCGCAACGCTTGCAACAGCACCGACGGCTGATGCGGGGATGTTTTGGGTGTCGGGCACAGTCGCTTCTGTTGAGTTCACCGGTGAGTTCACGCGGTATGGCATTGCCGTAGGGCAGACAACAATCCTGGTGGATCAGCCCCATTTGATTGGTGACCAGATCTTTGCGCCCGGAACGCAGCTCTCTGTTGGACTGGCTTTGTCACAGACAACAGTGATCGCCAAATAACATGTCAACAACCACGACGATCTGGTTGGTCCGCCATGGAGAAACGGACTGGAACACCGGATCTCGTGTTCAGGGCACAACCGATATCCCATTAAATGCAATCGGTGTTGCACAGGCGCAGCTGGTCGCGAAACGACTCGCAACATTTTCCTTAGACGCGATCTACAGCAGCCCTTTATCGCGCGCGATGCAGACCGCGATGCCGCTTGCGGATCAGCTAGGCGCCTCTGTGCATCCTGTACCAGGTCTCGCTGAACGCGATTTTGGAAGCTTTCAAGGTAAGACGCCGGATCAGGTCGCGGTTGATGACCCCGTTGGTTATCAGCGGTGGCAGACACGTGACCCCGGTTTCATTCCGACGGGCGGCGAGTCCCTTGTGCAGTTTCGTGATCGTGTTGCAAAGGCGCTGGATGATGTTATTGGGGCGCGGCTTGGGCAGACGATTGCGGTGTTCACTCATGGTGGTGTGCTGGACATGATCTATCGACTGGCGCATGACATTGCACTCGATGCACCGAGGGCCTGGCCGATTGCCAACGCAGCGATTCATCACCTGATTGGTGCACCGGGACTTGTCCGGATCAACACCTGGGGAATCTTGGATCATTTGGGTGGTCAGATGGGGCGTGATGAACTGCGCGGGATCGCTTAAACTTCGGGCATGAAGGTTTTTAATCTCAAGTGTGTCCACGGCCACGCCTTTGAGGGCTGGTTCAAAAGCCACGTGGCGTTCGAGGACCAGCAGGCTCAGGGCTTACTGACCTGCCCATTTTGTGACAGTAACGAGATCGAAAAGACGCTCTCAGCGCCTCGACTCAACCTTTCCTCTGCCGCAGAACCCCAAGAATCAGCCCCTCCTGCAACATCGGAGCCCACCGCAAGCCGGCAGGCAGCCGTCATGACGTCCGCGCCTGGTGGGGCACCGGCCCTGGCTGCCGCCCTGAAGATGGTGCGTGAAATGCTGGCACAGAGTGAAGATGTGGGCGATCGATTCGCAGAAGAGGCCCGTGCCATGCATGCGAATGAGCTGCCAGCAAGGCCTATTCACGGTCAGACCTCGCTTGAGACTGCTCAGGAACTGGCAGAAGAGGGCATTCCTGTCGTGGCCATCCCGTTTGGCAACCTTCTGAAGACCCCCCTTCAGTAGTTTTCCTGGCCTTTGGGGCGGGTTTCCTCTCTCTTAGTTCATAAAGCACTTTATGAGTGATTTTTATCCCCTTGATTTCGTTCACAATTTAATCATAATTTGACCTAGTTTTCTTCTCCAAATGTCCTCTAACCCTTTGTTTTAAAAGAAAAAAGTCCGCTTTTAACTTGACCGTATGAATCCTTTTCCCTAAAGTGGGAAATCGTGCAAAAAAGTGGTTTTTTGTGGGGGTCACGGTTTGGCGGTTCTGGGTCAATTTACGGGCATTACGGCGTTGAGCCTCGATACGAAGGGTCGCATGACGATTCCGACGCGTTATCGAGAGGCGCTCGTTGCGCAATCTCGCGGGGCGTTGGCCTTAGTGGAGAGCGACGACGGCTGTCTGCTCTTGATGGCGCAGCCGTTGTGGGACCAGAAAGTCGCCACACTGTCGGATGATGAATCCGATACCGAACGTCGTCGATTCTGGCTGGGTTTAAGCGACACCCCTGAAATCGATGCGCAGGGACGCGTGTTGATTAATCCTGTGCTTCGAGATGGTGCGCGCATTCAGCGTGATGTGATTCTTCTTGGTGTCGGCGCACATTTTGAAATCTGGGATGCCGCCACACTCGAGACCCATAAGCAATCTGTTCGCCATCGCAAACGTGGTGGGGGATAGATCGATTGGAGTCGACTGTCCATCAGCCGGTCCTTCTTCACGAAGCGGTAGAAGGTCTGCAGCTTCACCCTGATGGGATCTATGTTGATGCAACCTTTGGAAGAGGGGGTCATAGTGGCCTCATTCTCTCTGCCCTTGGCCCAAAGGGGCGTCTCATTGCATTTGATCGTGACCCGCAGGCGGTTGCCGCTGCGCAGGGGATCAACGACCCCCGCTTTGAAATCATTCATGCGCCCTTCAGTGAGCTGATGTCGAGACTCTCTGAACGTGGTGTGACAGCGATTGACGGCCTTCTCATTGATCTCGGTGTGTCCTCGCCGCAGATTGATGACCCCAGTCGTGGCTTTAGCTTCCGCAGCGATGGTCCCTTAGATATGCGGATGGATCCGACACGAGGACAGCCCGTCTCCGTCTGGCTGATGCAGACATCCATTGACGAATTAAAAAAGGTAATCGCTGACTATGGTGAAGAACGGTTTGCTTTTCAGATTGCAGACGCGATTGCGACTCGCTGCGAGGCGGCGCGCCGCGGGGATGCAGCGCCACTGGAATCCACCAAGGCACTCGCAGACCTTGTCGCCGCAACCTTACGCCGTTGCCGGGCGCGTCCGGAGCCGGGCCAGCATCCCGCCACGCGCACGTTTCAGGCTCTACGGATTCACATCAACGGTGAACTCGACGAACTCGTGGTGGTCCTCGAGGCTGCGCTCGAACTTCTGCGCGAGTCTGGGCGCCTTGCGGTCATCAGTTTTCACTCGATCGAGGATCGCATCGTTAAGCAGTTCATTCGGGACTGGTCGGGTAAAGCACCGCGCAGCCCAGCAGACCGGACACTGACCCGCGCGCAAGAGGCGTTGCTTGAGACGATTGCGCAGCAGTCAGGCGTGACATCATCGACAAAGACGTCGGCCTGTCTGAAACCGATTGCGCGAATTCGTCCTTCGGCAGCAGAGGTCGCCCGTAACCCACGCGCACGTTCGGCAACCCTGCGGATTGCAGAGCGTCTTCCCCATCTTCATCGAGGACGTTCGTGACCGGTCGCCAGTGGCTCTTGGTAGCCCTTATTACTGTCTCTGCGCTAGCGCTTGTGAATTCCAGATATCACGAGCGACGACTCTATGCGCAGATAGAACGCGTGGACCGAGCGTCACAGAAACTTGATTCGGATATCGAGGTGCTGCAGGTTGAGCTCACGGCATTGCGTAACCCCGCACGGATTGATGCCATCGCACGACGTGATCTCAAGATGGTGCCCTTACGGCCGGTTGATACTTTGTACTCGCCACCATCTTTGGTGGCCCAGCCGAGAGGTGGACGATGAACACGCGCTCATCAGCACTTCCGGGCCGTTTCCGATCGAGCGCTGTTGGCAAGTCGGCCGAGCCCGTTCTGACCTGGCGGGCGACTCAAGGGCGCTCGAAGTTTGTTCTTTTTTTATTGATGGTGGGCTTTGTTGCGGTTGTCGTTCGATCGTTTCAGCTGCAGCTTGTGAATGCCGATCAGTGGCAGAGCCGGGCTGAGAAGCGGTTCGAACGGGAACGTGAGATTCCGGCGACCCGGGGGCGTGTGCTTGATCGAAATGGTCAGGTGATCGCCTCGAGTGTGCGTGAAGAGCAGATTGGCATTGTTCCGACGAAGTTCAATGCCTCGCATCCGCGGTTTAATGCCTTTGCAGAGATTTTGCAGATGAAGCCTGCTGAGTTGAAGCAGCGGATTACCCAGAGCAAAAAGTTTTTTTGGGTTGCAAAGGGGCTTGATCTTGAGCGCGCTGAGAAGATTCGACGACTGCGGATGCCGGGAATTGAGATCGAGTCTGATTTTCGGCGTTACTACCCCTATGGCGATACCTTTGCCCACATTGTTGGTTTCACAAATGCAGAAGAGCGTGGGGCAGAAGGCATTGAGCTAACGCATGACGGCGATCTCGCCGGTCGGCATGGTTCGTCTCGCGTCATTGTGACGCGTAATAACGATGCGGTTGGCGCAAAGTTGATTTCAGATGCTGCAAACGGCAAGGATCTGCAGCTGTCACTTGATGCAGGCATTCAGGCGATTGTTCAGACAGCCCTGAAGAGCGCGATGACGGAGCATCGTCCCAAGGCGGCGGCTGCAGTGGTCATTGATGCAGAAACCGGCGAAGTCTTGGCGCTGGTCAATGAACCTTCTTTTGATCCGAATAAGCGTGTCCGTCTCTCTCCGGAGGTGGTCCGTAATCGCGTGGTCACCGACACCTTTGAGCCGGGTTCGACGATGAAACCCTTCTCGATCGCGGCTGCACTTGAGCTTGGTCGTGTGACGCCCACAACCGAATTCCAGACGGCGCCTGGAAAACTCACGATTGGAAACCGAACGATTGGTGATTCGCATCCCCATGGTGTCTTGGATGTTGAGGGCATTCTGGCGAAGTCGAGTAACGTGGGCACGGTCAAGATCGCCCAGAAGCTTGCGGCACGGGAGATGCACGCTTTTTACGCGAATGCGGGATTTGGGCGGGTGCCTGACATTAATCTGAACGGCGCGACGTCGGGCCGACTGAGAAACCCAGACAAATGGGTGCCGATTGATCAGGCCACGATCTCTTATGGTCACGGGGTCTCGGTGTCGCTGCTGCAGTTGGCGCGTGCCTACACCGTATTTGCACGAGATGGTGATCTCGTGCCGTTGTCATTTGTACCCAGGAAAGAACAGGTGACGGGGGTTCAGGTGTTTTCTCCTGAGACTGCGCGGGCGATTCGAAAAATGCTGATCCGCGCAACAGGACCCGAGGGGACTGCGCCGAAGGCGCAGGTGATGGGATTCCCGGTTGCGGGAAAGACCGGGACGGCACATAAGCCAGAGCGTGGCGGCTATGCCAAGAACAAATACGTCGCCTCGTTCGTTGGCTTTGCACCTGCAGACAAACCGAAGTTTGTGGTGGCCGTCATGGTTGATGAGCCGAGCGCAGGACGACACTACGGCGGCGAAGTTGCTGCGCCCGTGTTCTCACAGATTGTGAGCGACTCGCTTCGTCGTATGCAGGTCTCTCCTAATCCTTTAGTGCGTGTCTTGCCAGCGACGGCGCTGATTGCAGAGGGCACCTGAGATGAACGCGATGATCCCTCGTCCACATCCCATGGGATTGCGTGATCTGATCTCTGAGCAGGTCAGTGACTGGCTGATGGCGAAGGTAGGCCCACATGGGCAGATCACTGCAGATAGTCGCAAGATTCGACCCGGCGATGCATTTCTCGCGCGGGCCGGAAAACAGACGAAGGCAGACGATCATGTCATGTCTGCCCTTGATGCAGGCGCTGCCGCGATTGTCATTGAAGGCGATGTCAGTCTCACGGCGGTAGAAGAGACGTCGGGTCGCGTACCCACGATACGGGTACCGATGCTGGGCCATCGACTCGGGATGATTGCCTCGGAGTTTTATGGTCGACCCAGCATGACCCTGCAGCTGATTGCCGTGACGGGCACGAATGGAAAGTCGACTGTTACCGCAGCGATGGCCTACGCCTTGGCGCGCTCTGGTATCTCTGCTGCTGCAATCGGCACGCTTGGTCTTGGATTGTTTCCTGCCGGCTGTCCGAAAGACTTTGAGCCCACATGGGATGAACAGTGGACCGGCGGGCTGACGACACCGGATGCGGTATCGCTGCAGCGGCTCTTGGCGAATCTACGTCAACAAAACGTCAAGGCCGTTGTGCTCGAGGCATCTTCGATTGGTCTTGAGCAGGGTCGACTTCAGGGGTGCGCGATCAAGATCGCTGCATTTACGAACCTCAGTCACGATCATTTAGATATTCACGGCAGCATGCAGGCGTATGCGCAGGCTAAGGCGTTGCTCTTTAGCGCGCCGAGTCTGGCAACAGCGGTGATCAACACGGATGACCAGTTTTCGGATCTGATGTGGGATCAGGTGGATCTGCGCGTGGACCGCATCGCGGTTGGTGCGCGCCTGCCGGAGAAGTCGGCCGCTGGCCTTCATGCAGAACATATTGTCCCATCAACACAGGGCTTTACAGTTCGTCTTTCAGGAGTGGGTAAGGCAGCGCCGCTGTCTGGTGAGATAAGGCTTCCGATCTACGGTCGCCACAATGTTGATAACGCCATTCTGGTTGCAGGGTGTCTCTTGGCGATGAAGCTTGCTCCCGAAGAGGTTCGTGAGCGGCTTGCCGAGTTCAAGCTACCTGCAGGTCGGCTACAGATGCTCCAGACAGAACGCGGGCCATGGGCTTGTGTGGATTACGCCCATTCTCCAGATGCGTTAGCGCGCGTGCTCGATGCCTTGCGCCCCTTGGCGGAGTCTCGTGCAGGTCGACTGATCTGCGTCTTTGGGTGTGGCGGCGATCGTGATGCCACCAAGCGCCCCTTGATGGGCGAGATTGCGGCACGACTTGCCGATCAGGTTTTGCTGACCTCCGATAACCCACGGTCGGAGTCGCCAGAGACCATTCTTGAGGCAATCCTTAAAGGTGTGCCCGAGACGCTTCGATCGAAAGTGCAGCTGCAATCCGATCGCGCCATCGCGATCGCTCAGGCTGTTGCGATGGCTGAGGCAGCCGATCTTGTGCTGATTGCGGGTAAAGGACATGAGCTGCGTCAGGTGATCGGATCAGAGTCATTTGTGTTCTCGGATGTTCATCACGCACAGCGTGCGCTTGCCTCGTGGAAGGCGGCACAGGGAGTCGCCCATGCCTAGCCTAAGGGATTTCGTGGCCGCAGTGCCCCATGCAACCTGTGTTGCTGAAGTGGCGGACATTCGCTTTCAATCCGTGAGCACTGATAGTCGATCAATCAGTCCTGGCGGTTTGTTCGTGGCACTGATCGGGGAGAACTTTGATGGCCATCAGTTCTTGAACGATGTCCATCAGAAGGGGGCTGTTGCAGCGATTGTTAGCCGAACGGACATACCATCTCCCGAAGGGCTTGCGCTTGTGCAGGTGCCCAATACTTTGTTGGCCTTGCAGCAGTGGGCTGCCGCCTATCGTGATCAATGGCATGGGCCCGTGGTTGCAGTGACCGGAAGTAATGGGAAGACGACGGTTAAGCAGATGATTGCTGCAATCGGCACAGAGGCATTCGGTGCGCATCAGGCCTGGGCGACGCCCGGCAATTTGAACAATCACATCGGTGTTCCGTTATCGGTGTTGGGACTTTTGCCCTCGCACCGGTTTGCAGTGTTGGAGCTCGGGATGAATCATCCCGGTGAGATTGCTGGCCTTGCTGCCATCGCCAAACCGACGATTGCGCTGGTGAACAATGCCCAGCGTGAGCATCAAGAATTTATGAAGTCTGTTCGGGCTGTGGCAGAAGAGAACGGTCAGGTCTTTGTTGCGTTGCCGACGGATGGCGTTGCAGTATTTCCGAGAGACCCTGCCCATGAATCGATCTGGCGTGCCCAGGCTGGAACACGACGCATGATTCGATTTGGTTTCCAAGATTCTCCAGGGGACTCCGATTTTCACGGAGACGATGTCTTGGGGCAGTGGGAGACCAATGCTGTCGGTCAGCAGGCGCTGGTCATTCGTTTTCCTGATCAGCAGGCGATAAGAATTGTTCCGCGTGGAGCGGGTCATCATTTCGCATGCAATCTCATGGCCGCCGCCGCCTGCGGTTTTGCTGCCGGGATTGCATCCAATGTGATGGCAGCGGCACTGTCCGCATTTGCGCCGGTGAAGGGGCGTGGCCTGCAGTTATCGCTCGCAGGCGGCGGTGTCGTGATTGATGACACCTACAACGCCAACCCCGATTCGGTTCGTGCCGCAATTGATGCCCTAATCGCCATGCCCGCACCACAGATGCTGGTGCTTGGGGATATGGGAGAGGTCGGCGATCAAGGCGACGCCTTTCATGATGAGGTGCTGCACTACGCGGCTGAACAAAATGTGCGATCCCTGTGGCTACACGGCGAAGCAATGGCACAGGCATCGTCGCGAACCAAGATTGGGCTTTATCAGGAAAGCCTTCCCCATCTGATTGCGATGCTACAGACGGCAATTCGTCAGGCGCAGAACGAGCAAGGTCATCCCTCTGTCTGGGTGAAGGGATCTCGTTTTATGCGGATGGAGCGGGTGGTTGAAGCATTGATCCACCCCACAGGAGATCCAGCCCCATGCTGCTGATATTTTTTGACTGGCTTGAGCAGTATGTCCGCGCTGTGTCGGTGTTTAACTACATCACGCTTCGTGCGGTGATGGCGACATTGACGGCACTCGGCCTTGGCCTCTTCTTAGGGCCTGCGGTGATTCGCAAGCTGACCGAACTGAAAGTGGGTCAGGCCGTTCGCGATGACGGACCACAGACGCACCTTGTGAAGACGGGTACACCGACCATGGGTGGCGCACTTATTCTGCTGGCTATCGGCATCACGACGATTCTCTGGGCGGATCTCTCGAATCGCTTCATCTGGGTGTTGATTCTGGTCACGATGGGTTTTGGTGCCGTGGGATGGGTGGATGACTATCGCAAGGTCGTGAATCAGGACCCCCGCGGCCTACCCGCGCGTTGGAAATATTTCTGGCAGTCGTTGATCGGTATCGTTGCGGCGATCTATCTTGCCTTTTCAGTGCCTGCGCAGAGCAATGCCCAGGCGCTTGAGCTCTTTATGCAGTGGGTGAGTAGCGGCTTTAACATGACCCTTCCCCCCAAGGCGAGTCTGATGGTGCCGTTCTTCAAAGAGATCGCTTATCCCTTGGGCGTTTTTGGATTCATGTTGCTCACCTATTTTGTGATTGTGGGCACCAGTAATGCAGTGAATCTCACAGATGGACTTGATGGTCTCGCCATCATGCCAACGGTGATGGTGGCGGGCGCTTTAGGTGTCTTTGCCTACGTGACCGGAAATGCTGTCTTCGCAAAGTACCTGTTGATTCCTTTCATTCCCGGCGCCGGAGAGTTGACCGTGTTCTGTGCGGCGCTTGTTGGGGCTGGCCTTGCGTTTCTTTGGTTTAACGCCTATCCCGCCCAGGTCTTCATGGGAGATGTGGGCGCCCTCGCCCTTGGGGGTGCGCTCGGCACGGTGGCGGTTGTCGTGCGACAAGAAATCGTGCTGTTCATTATGGGCGGCGTGTTTGTGGTTGAGACGCTTTCTGTGATGTTGCAGGTCGGTTACTTCAAGTACACGAAGAAACGATTCGGGGAGGGTCGGCGAATTCTCAAGATGGCCCCGCTTCACCATCACTTCGAAGTCGGCGGCTGGAAGGAGACGCAGGTCGTGGTGCGCTTTTGGATCATCACGATGATTCTCGTCTTGGCGGGGCTGTCGACCTTAAAGCTGCGCTAACCGAATGGCCAAACAGATTGAAGCGCTAAATCAAGAACTGAATTAAGAACTGAACCCGGAACTGTATTAAGAAATTGTTGATTAACATATGAGTCGAGTAAGACAACAGACCCCCACCACGCCGCCATGTCCAGCGATCTCGATGGACTTTGACTGGCGCAGCACACATGCCTTAGTCATTGGGCTGGGAGAGTCTGGACTTGCCACCGTGAAGTGGCTCCTTCGTCAAGGCGCTGCGGTGACGATCATTGATAGTCGTGAGACGCCGCCTGCTGCTGATGCGGTTCGCGCGCTTTCGAAAGATGATGCTCGTCTGGCTGTTCATGTGGGGGTCGCGACGCCGCTTGCAGCAGACTGGTTAGCGGGCGTGCAGATGGTGATCCCCAGTCCAGGGCTCACACCGCACGCCGAGCACAACAGTCCAATTGCGACGCTCTTACAGGCTGCGCTTGAGCAGACACTGCCGATCTATGGCGAGATTGATCTCTTCGAGTGGGCGATTCACCATGCGGCGCATGCAAGTAGCCTCACTTCAGCGGGGTCTGATCTTGAACTGCCGTTAGAACTGCCCAAGGTGTTGGCGATTACCGGTACCAATGGCAAAACAACAACGACCCAGATGACGACTGCACTACTGCGTCGTGCTGGGTTTGATGCGCAAGAGGCTGGCAACATCAGTCCATCGTTGCTGGATGCGGTGATGGCTCGAGAAGATCAGAGTCGATTCCCTCAGGTCTGGGTGTTGGAGCTATCGAGCTTCCAGCTGGCGATTGCCAAGCATTTCCATCCAACGGCAGCAGCGCTTTTAAACATCACTGAAGATCACCTCGATTGGCATCTTGATATGCAGGACTATATCGATGCCAAGGCACGTGTCTTCGGACATGGGCTGTCGACTGATGCGGCACCGGTCTGCGCGATTGTCAATCGACAAGATGCGGCCGTCATGAAAGCGGCGGCTGGGCAGCCCCAGAAGGTCTCCTTCGGTCTTGATCAGCCTGTCGCATCGGGTGACCTTGGACTCATTGAAGAAGGCATCGTCTGGATGGCGGTTCGCGACTCACTCGATGAGTCCCGACTCCATCGACTGATGCCGGCTGATGCGCTCCGTGTGCGGGGTCGTCATAACGCGATGAATGCGTTAGCAGCACTCGCTCTTTGTCGCGCTGTGACACCGGCACTCGCGCCACTCTTACATGCCCTTCGCGAATTCCGTGGCGGCGCACATCGTACGGAGTGGGTTGGACATATCCATGGTGTGGATTTCGTAGATGACAGCAAAGGGACCAATGTGGGAGCAACCGTTGCTGCACTGACGGGTATCGCGACGCCGCTTGTTCTAATTGCTGGCGGTGACGGTAAAGGTCAGGACTTCTCGCCGATGGCTGAGGCAATCCGTCGCTTTGCGAAAGCGGTAGTCACCATCGGCCGCGATGGACCCACGATTGCTCAGATAGCAGTCGCTCAGGGCGTGACGGTTTTGGCGGCGGAGTCGATGGAGGACGCGGTCCGTCAGGCCTATACCACCGCGACGCAGCTCGGTGGCATTCCAGTGTTGATGTCGCCTGCCTGTGCCAGCTTCGATATGTTTAAAAACTATGTGGCGCGTGCCCAGGCATTCCGTGATGCAGTGATGTTGATTGGAGAGGAGCAGGGCGTCGCATGCTAGCGTCTGATCGCACAGCACCTATGGTCTCGATCGCCAATAGCGATCGTGTCCTGCTGTCGGTATTTTTTGGGCTGCTACTGGTAGGCCTGGTGATGGTCTATTCCGCGAACCTCCCTTTGCCGAGTAACAACACCGAGTCGGTGTTCTGGCGTAGCATGCGCGGCCATCCGATTCATCTGGCCATCGGGCTTGTGGCGATGTTCCTGATGACTAGGATTCCCATGACCCTGCTGCATAGCTTGTCGACACCACTCTTTCTGTTTGGTATCGCATTGTTGGTGATTGTGGCCGGCATGAAGATTGTGTTTGGTGCGGCAATTATGAAAGACGGCGCCGTTCGCGCCATTCCCCTGGGATTTTTCACCTTGCAGCCAGCAGAGCTGATGAAGCTTTTTGCACTGTTATTTGCGGCCGCCTATGTGATTCGGCGCCAAGACCGGATGCACACGTTCGTCCGTGGCCTCTTGCCGATTGGTGCCTTGATGTCCCTGGTCATGATTCTGCTGCTTTATCAGCCGGATCTAGGCTCGACGATTGTGATCATGCTGATTACCGCGGCGATTCTTTTTCTTGGTGGCATGAGCTTTCGTATTTTTGTGCCCCTGATTCTTGCGCTTTTTGCGGTGTTTGCTGCCATGGTCTGGCTGACCCCCTGGCGCCTGATGCGTGTGATTTCGTATCTCAAGCCTTGCGACCCTGACCTGGTGCAGACCACGGGGTATCAGCTATGTGGTGCCTTGATTGCATTTGGAAACGGCGGTTTTCTCGGGTCTGGACTCGGGACAGGCGTTGCCAAGATGGGCCACTTGCCGCTCCCTCATACGGACTTCATCTTCGCCATGATGGGTGAGGAGATTGGGTTTGTTGGCGTGACACTCGTGATTCTGGCTTTTGCGTTTATTGTTCGCCGTGCGATCGAGATTGGCCGTACGGCCATGTCGCAGGAAAAACTTTTCTCAGGGCTTGTGGCCCAAGGTATTGGGGTCTGGTTTGGTGTTCAGACACTGATTCATGCTGGCGTAAACACGGGGCTCTTGCCGACAAAAGGACTGACGCTTCCTTTTATTAGTCATGGTGGCAGCTCCATGTTGGCGGTCTGTCTTGCCATGGGGGTGCTCCTAAGAATTGATGCCGAGAACCGTCAGCTCGGACGCAAGGGGGCTGTCGCATGATGCCGCGTGTCCTGATTGCGGCCGGCGGAACCGGTGGCCATGTTTTCCCGGCGCTTGCTGTGGCCCAGACCTTACGGCAACAGGGCTGGCATGCAGAGTGGGTGGGAACCGACCGTGGGCTGGAGTCGCGTGTGATTCCTGATGCCGGAATCGGCCTTCATATTCTTCGCTTCACGGGACTGCGGGGCAAGGGACTCTCGGCCTGGCTGGGGCTGCCCTTAAGGCTGACACGTGCACTGATGGATGCGCTCGCTATCGTTCGTCATGCCCGGCCTTCGGTGGTGGTCGCCTTTGGGGGTTACGTGACATTTCCGGTGGGGCTTGCGGCACGACTACGTCGTATTCCGCTGTGCATTCATGAGCAGAACGCGGTGATGGGCACAGCAAATCGCTGGCTCGCGCGGATAGCGACTCGGGTGATGGTGAGTTTTCCGGCGACGCGGTTTGCACCCGCTACCTCAGTACTGATTGGAAACCCGGTACGTGAATCGATTCTTCAACTGCCAGATTTGGCTCAACGCGCTGCAGACCGCACGGGGGGGCTCCGAGTCTTGGTGATGGGCGGCAGTCTGGGCGCCACCGCGTTGAACCAATCCTTGCCGGATTGTTTTGCTGAAACGACGCGCCAAGGACAGCGCCTGAGTATTCGGCATCAGACTGGGCAGAAGGATCTCGATGCGGTACGTCAACGCTATCGGCAACTGGGGCTTGACGCTGACTGCACAGCATTTATCCGCGATATGGATGCCGCCTATGCCTGGGCGGATCTGGTGATCTGTCGCGCTGGTGCATCAACCGTGACAGAAGTGGCTGCTGCTGGGTTGCCCGCCGTGTTTGTGCCGCTGCCTTCGGCGATTGATGACCATCAGACGGCCAATGCCCGTTACCTCGCAGATCACGAGGCCGCCTGGTTGATTCGTCAGGCCGATCTGACGACTGATGCTGTTGTGATTGCCTCGAGCGCCTTGGTCAAACGCCTTGTGTCTCTGACGCGAGGGATCTGTGTTCAGGTTGGCACACGTGCGAGAGAACGTGCCATGCGAGATGCTGCCCATCAAGCGGCGCAGCAGGTGGTGCAGGCTGCTGGGTCTTGCGATCAGGAGCGGTCACGATGAGACACAAGATCGAGACGATTCATTTTGTCGGCATTGGCGGCTCTGGCATGTCCGGCATTGCTGAGGTTCTGCTCAATCTGGGCTATCAGGTTCAGGGCTCTGATATTGCGAAGAATGCGGCGACAGAGCGACTGGCCCAGCAGGGTGCGACTATCTTTATCGGCCATGCCGCAGAGCATCTTGGCGCTGCGAACGCTGTGGTCATTTCCAGCGCGGTGAAATCGGATAACCCAGAAGTCTTGACGGCACGGGCAAGACGTATACCAGTCGTGCCGCGGGCGTTGATGCTCGGCGAGCTGATGCGACTCAAGCAGGGTATCGCGATCGCAGGCACCCACGGCAAGACAACGACGACGAGTCTCGTCGCCAGCGTGCTGGGTCAGGCAGGGTGCGATCCGACCTTTGTCATCGGCGGTCGCTTAAATAGTGCAGGCGCTAATGCGCGACTTGGGCTGGGTGAATACATCGTGGCCGAAGCTGATGAATCGGATGGGTCGTTCTTGAACCTGTTACCCATGATGGCCGTCATCACCAATATTGACGAAGACCACATGGAGACCTACGACCATGACTTCGCCAAACTAAAGCAGGCCTTCATCGCCTTTACCCAACGCCTGCCGTTTTATGGGACTGCAGTGGTCTGTCTGGATGACCCACATGTTCGTGAGATCGTCCCCTTCTTGTCAAAGACAGTCGTGAGCTACGGACTCTGTGAGGATGCCCAGGTTCGTGCCATTGATCTTCAGGATCGTGCCGGGGCGATGCAGTTCACGGTATTGCGTGAGGAGGCAGAACCTTTGAAGGTGCTGCTGAATCTTCCCGGGCGTCATAACGTACAGAACGCGCTGGCAGCGATTGCTGTTGCGACAGAGCTCGGGTTGTCGGATCAGGCGATCGTGGAAGCGCTACGCGACTTTAAAGGTGTCGGTCGACGTTTTCAGAACTGCGGTGAGTTTGCCTGTGCACGCGGCGGACAGTTCACCTTGATTGATGACTATGGTCATCATCCCGCTGAGATTGCTGCAACGATTGCCGCGGCCCGCGGTGCGTTTCCTGGCAGACGTATCGTGCTGGCATTTCAGCCACATCGTTATAGTCGGACGCGAGATCTGTTTGAAGATTTCGTCCGCGTTCTGGGCGATGCTGACCAGTTGCTGCTTGCCGAGGTCTATCCTGCAGGCGAGCAGCCGATTGCAGCGGCTGACGGTAAGGCGCTCGCCCGTGCCATTCGAGTCGCCGGTCGTGTGGAGCCGGTGTATGTGGAGTCCATTGCCGATATGGCAGAGACCATTCGTCAGCTGGCATCCGATGGCGATGTTGTGCTCTCGATGGGGGCGGGCTCGATTGGCGCTGTCCCTGCGCAGATCAAGACGCTTACTGGAGGCGGACAGTGACCGAGCGATCACTCTCTCAGATTCAGCGCCCCAATCCAACGGCGATGGGCCGTGTGGCTGTGCTGATGGGCGGGCAGTCTGCTGAGCGCGAGATCTCTATTCGGTCAGGGACGGGCGTATTGGCCGCACTGTTGCGTCAGGGGGTTGACGCGATCAGTTTTGATCCGAAGACACGTTCGCTGCAGGATCTGATCGTAGAGAAAATTGACCGAGTGTTTATCGCGCTTCATGGTCGATATGGCGAAGACGGCACGGTGCAAGGCGCGCTTGAGCTTTTAAAAATTCCGTATACCGGCAGTGGCGTGATGGCGAGTAGCATTGCGATGGACAAGATCGTGACCAAGCGACTCTGGTCCACGATGGATCTGCCCACGCCAGCCTTCGCGATGTTGCAGGTTGGATTCAATCCAGCGCAGGTGATCGAACAACTGGGTCTTCCGATTGCAGTAAAGCCCGTGTCAGAGG
Source organism: Pseudomonadota bacterium (assembly GCA_039800285.1). GTDB lineage: Bacteria > Pseudomonadota > Gammaproteobacteria > Burkholderiales > Burkholderiaceae_A > Lacustribacter. Next base: position 15,163 of record JBDLRA010000062.1, on the reverse strand, counting down.
GCTCTTCGCTCGGCATGACAAAGGTCACACGGGCTGACGAGCTCATGCCGGCGTATGCCCTTGCGGCAAAGTTTGATCGCCAGGTGATGGCAGAGGCGTTTGTCTCAGGCCGAGAATTTACCTGTGCCCTGCTGGAGCTTGTGCCTGGGCAGGTGGTGGCCTTACCGGTGATTGAGATTGTTGCCCCTGAAGGCCAGTACGACTATCAGAACAAATATTTTGGATCGGCCACGCGGTATGTCTGCCCCGCACCGATTGATGAATCCGTCCGACAGCAGATGCAGACTATTTCGATCGCTGCATTCCAGTCGCTAGGCTGCTCTGGCTGGGCGCGTGCTGATCTGATGTGGGATGGCAAAGGGTCCCCGATGCTTTTGGAGATCAATACATCGCCGGGCATGACGGATCACTCCTTGGTGCCGATGGCTGCCGCGGAAGCAGGATTGGATTATGACCAGTTGGTCTTACAGATCCTGTCTTCCGCCGCACTCAAGCTGGAGCAGCAACGATGATCAACGCTCCGTTGCGCGACTTCTGGCACTCACCGGTCTGGCTGAACCGACTGTCAACGGCATTGTTTGCGCTGTCGCTGGTGGGGTTTGCGACCTTGCTTGCGCTCTGGCTGGCAAACCGACCGGTGTTTACGGTCAAGCGTGTGATCGTGGACACCCCATCGGGCGCGTTAAAGCATGTCTCTGCCTCACAGGTGCAGGCGGCCGTGATGGAGTCGCTCAATGGCACGGTCCTCTCGACGGATCTTCAGACGATGCATAAGGCGCTGTCGTCAATTCCCTGGGTGCGTTCGGCGACGGTTCGTCGCATCTGGCCGAATCGGCTTTTAGTCCGACTTGAAGAACAGCATGCGGTGGCGACCTGGGGTAACCAGCGACTGGTGAACCGATTTGGCGAATTGTTTGTCGCGCAGGCTGTCGACCATGACGACCCATGCCAGCTGATTCCTTTGTCAGGACCTGCGGGGTCGCAGCGGCTGGTGCTGGATCGTGCGGTGGCCTTAACCGAGTGGCTTGCGCCGATTCAGAAATCACTGATGAGCCTGACGTTATCAGACCAATACGCCTGGACAGCAGAGGTCTCCGGAAACATGGTCTTAGAGCTGGGGCGTGATGAACTACCTACACCAGTAGAAGAGCGTGTTCGCAATTTTGTGAAGACCCAGGCCTGGCTTGCTGCACAGCTCGGTCAGACAAAGTCTGTTGCCCAGTTAGCGCAGGCGGATTTGCGTTACGCAACAGGCTATGCATTTCGGCCGGCGGTATCCGCGGCTGTTGAACCGGGAGAGGCCTTACCTCCGCTGTGTATCGGAGTGCAGGCATGAACGATCTTGAATTTGTTTTGGTGAGAAATGGCTTATGACACGAGAGTCTAAAAATCTAGTTGTCGGTTTGGATATCGGCACATCGAAGATTGTCACCATCGTGGCAGAGGTGCTCGACGATGGCCGCATGGAGGTCATCGGACTTGGGCAGGCAGACTGTGAAGGACTGAAAAAGGGCGTTGTCGTCAACATCGATGCGACCGTTCAGTCCATTCAGAAGTCGCTGGAAGATGCCGAGCTGATGGCGGACTGCAAAATTGCCTCTGTCTGGACCGGTATCGCGGGCAGCCACATTCGAAGCTTTAACTCGACCGGCATGGTGGCGATTAAAGACAAAGAGGTCTCTCACACGGATGTAGAGCGTGTGATTGAAACCGCGACAGCCGTCAGCGTGCCCTCTGATCAGCAGGTGCTGCACGTCCTGCCTCAGGAGTTCATGATTGATGGCCAAGACGATGTTCGTGAGCCGCTTGGCATGAGTGGTGTCCGCCTAGAGGTGCGAGTCCACATCGTTACGGGCTCAGTGAGTGCCGCACAGAATATTGTGAAGTGCATTCGACGCTGTGGCCTTGAAGTGAACGAACTGATTCTGCAGCCACTTGCATCAAGCCATGCGGTGCTCACCCAAGATGAGAAGGAACTGGGCGTGGCACTCGTCGATATTGGCGGTGGCACCACTGATATCGCGATCTTTTCGGATGGGGCCATTCGGCATACGGCCGTCATCCCGATCGCAGGCGATCAGATTACGAATGACATTGCCATGGCGCTGCGCACGCCAACGCACGAGGCCGAGGCCATCAAGATTCAATATGGCATTGCAAAGCAGGCGCTTGCCGATCCACAGGCCTGGTTTGAAGTGCCAGGGCTTGGTGATCGCGCGCCACGCCAGCTTTCGCGACAGGCCTTGGCGGCAGTGATTGAGCCGCGTGTCGAAGAATTATTTTCTCTCGTTCAACAAGTGATCCGTGAGTCGGGCTATGAGGAGCTGCTCTCCTCTGGTGTGGTGATCACGGGGGGATCGGCCATGCTGCCAGGCATGGTGGAGTTGGGCGAAGACGTCTTTTTAAAGCAGGTGCGTGTGGGCATGCCGGGGTATCGCGGCAATCTGTCTGACGTCATCAGTAATCCGCGTTTCTCGACGGCCATGGGCCTTCTTGAAGAAGCGCGGACGCAATGGATCCGGGGCCGCAAGGATGTGCATAGCAGTGGGTCATTCAAAGACACCCTTGCGCGGATGAAGCAGTGGTTTGTAGGGAACTTTTAATAACTGATCAGGAGAGTCACATGACGTTCGAAATGTTTGAAACAGAAACCCAAGGCACCATCATTAAAGTGGTGGGCGTGGGTGGCGCTGGCGGCAATGCAGTGAACCATATGGTGAGCCGTGGCGTGCAGGGTGTGGAGTTCATCTGCATCAACACCGATGCCCAGGCGCTTGCGAAATCCAAGGCGTCTTCGACATTGCAGATTGGTGGCACGGGTCTAGGAGCCGGCGCAAAACCCGAGGCGGGTCGCGCTGCTGCAGAAGCGGATCGTGAACGCATTAAAGATGCGCTCAACGGTGCGCACATGGTCTTTATTACGGCCGGCATGGGCGGTGGTACCGGAACAGGTGCTGCGCCGATCGTTGCGGAAGTGGCGAAGGAGCTCGGTGCGCTGACCGTCGCTGTGGTGACCAAGCCATTTAGTTTTGAAGGCGTGCGTCGTGAGAACGCCGCTGAGCATGGTCTTGGAGAGCTCGAGGGCCGTGTGGACTCCCTGATTATTGTGCTCAATGAAAAATTAGAAGAGGTTCTGGGTGATGACATCACGCAGATCGAGGCATTCGCTGCGGCGGATGATGTGTTGAACAACGCGGTTGCTGGCATTGCCGAAATCATCAATGTCGAAGGTCTGGTCAACGTCGACTTTGAGGATGTGAAGACCGTGATGGGCGAGCAGGGCAAGGCCATGATGGGAACAGCAACGGCCACCGGTGAAGACCGTGCCCGTATCGCTGCTGAGAGTGCTGTTCAGAGTCCGCTGCTCGAAGGCGTGGATCTCTCGGGCGCCCGCGGCATTCTGGTCAACATCACTGCAAGCCGTGCCCTCAAGCTGCGCGAGACCCGCGTTGCGATGGATACAGTCCGTGCGTTTGCAGCCGAAGATGCCACGATCATTCTTGGCACGGTCTATGACGAGAGCCTGGGTGATGAACTGCGTGTGACGGTTGTGGCAACGGGTCTTGGCAGAAATCGCAAGGCCCCTACGCTTGTGCACACCACACCGGCGATTGTTCAGCGTACCGGTACCGATAACGTGGGCTTCCCAATGCCCGGCGCATTGGGTGGCGCGCCAATGGGCCAGCCGATGGCCGGTCAGCCAGCAGCGCCTGTCGCTCCGGCAACGGACTACAGTCAGTATGACCAGCCGACGGTCTGGCGGGATCCCCGAAGCCAGGCGGCGGCCCGGGTTGAGGCGATGACCGAAAGCGGTGTCGATCGACTGGATATCCCAGCGTTTCTGCGTAAGCAAGCAGACTAGTCTCTGTTTTCCCGGAGGCGGTTGGCTTAGGTGGCCCTGATCAGCGCCTGAGTCGGCCGTCCCCGTTGGGTTTGATGCTGTTTCTGGAGTGACCCTACTCACGGAAAGGCCCGGTGCCCCCCGGGCCTTTCGATTTTTTGGCATAGTGATTCTTTTATTGAAGGAGTCAGAACATGCCGATTCAACCCGGACAAGCTTTACCCAACGCCACGCTCTATGAGTTCTATGACGAAGAGACCGGTGGCTGCAGTGTTGGACCCAACGCCTTTCAGGTATCCGACCTGATCAAGGGCAAGAAAATCGTGATCTTTGGCCTGCCCGGCGCCTACACGCCGACCTGCTCGGCCAAGCACGTCCCGGGATTCGTTGCGCACCATGACGCACTCAAGGCCAAAGGCATTGATGAAGTCTGGTGTGTGAGCGTGAACGATGCGTTCGTGATGGGCTCTTGGGGACGTGAGCTGGGCACCAAAGGCAAGGTTCGTATGTTTGGTGACGGCAATGCCGAGTTCTCCAAGGCGATTGACCTGGTGCTCGACCTGACCGCACGCGGCATGGGCATTCGTTCAAATCGTTATGCCATGGTGGTTGACAACGGGATTGTGAAGAGCGTTGCCGTTGAGGCGCCTGGCAAGTTTGAAGTCAGCAGCGCCGAGGCTGTTCTCGCGGCCCTGTAAGACCAATGCTTCGTCAGCGGACGCTTGCGTCGCCGGTTACGGCAAAGGGGATTGGCCTGCACAGTGGTGTGCCGGTCCAGATCTCTCTTCGTCCTGCGCCTGCTGACCATGGCATTGTGTTTCGGCGTGTCGATCTCGACCCGCCACGTGATATTCGATCCGAGGCAGGCGCGGTGGGAGACACCCGCATGGCCTCGACGGTCTCTGACGGGGATATCCGAGTCGCTACGGTCGAACACCTCATGTCGGCGCTATCGGGGCTTGGCATTGATAACGCGGTTGTCGAGATTGATGCCGCAGAGATCCCCATCATGGATGGCAGTGCTGCCACCTTTGTCTATCTCTTGCGGTCAGCCGGGGTTGAAGAGCAACGTGCACCGAAACGGTTTGTCGAAGTCTTAAAACCGGTGGAGGTTCGTGACGGAGAGAAATGGGCCAGGCTCGAGCCGTTTTTTGGGTTTCGTCTGGCCTTCACCATTGACTTCAAGCATCCCGCGGTCGATACCACTGGCCAGCAGGTCAGCATCGATTTTGCGGACACCTCCTTTGTGGATGACATTGCGCGCGCCAGAACTTTTGGGTTCGTGAGTGATGTCGACATGCTCCGATCGCGCGGCCTGGCCTTGGGTGGAAGTCTGGATAACGCCATCGTCATGGATGAGGTGCGCGTTCTGAATCCGGAATCCCTGCGTCAGCCAGATGAGTTTGCGATGCATAAGGCGCTGGACGCAATCGGTGATCTCTATCTTTTAGGCAAGCCGTTGATGGCGAGCTACACGGCCTTTAAGTCAGGCCATGCACTCAATAATCTATTACTTCGAGAACTCATGCAGACCCCAGGGGCATGGGCGGAGCGGACCTTCGAAGACCTGCAGCATGCGCCGGTCGCCTGGGCGCGTCAGTGGTCCTGGGTCTAACCCAGCGCCAGTTCATTTTTAACCCAGCGTTTTTTTCGTCGGATTCTCGCGACCGCGTCTGGCCAGGCGCTCGAGTGCCCTGCGCAAGACCTCGGACTGGGTCTCTTGGGCGAGTTTGGAAAACGCCTCCTTGGCCTGAGCGGGGATGGCCGCCCGATTCGGGATGGGCCTTAAGGGGGTGGGCAGATTCTGCTGCGGCTGAGCGACCACCTTCACCTGTTGCACACCAAAACCTTCCTGGCGAAGCTTTTCCGGCCAGTCGGCAAGCGCCATTCTTAGTTTGACCGCGGCTGCGGCCGTGGTGGTCACCACCGTGACCTGGCTACCCCGAATACCCCGTAAGGGATCCCCCCTGCGGACCTGAACCACCTGGGGGATGAGTGAGGGCGCCACCTGACGCTTGAGGGCGTCGGTCAAGGCCTGGCTTTCCTGCCAGGAATGGTCGATTGCGGCCCAGTCTGACGATTGGGTCAGGGCCTGCTGAAGGTCTTTGAAAACAGGGGCTTTCATACCCCCCATGCTAAGATCTTTCGCCCATGATTGATCAATTTCTCAAGAAAATTTTCGGTAGCCGCAATGATCGGCTCGTGAAACAGTATGGCCAGCGTGTCGCGGCCATCAACGCCCTCGAGGCTGGCCTTGCGTCTTTAACGGACGAGGCCCTCAAAGCCAAGACGCAGGCCTTCAAGGACCGACTTGCTCAGGGCGAGACCCTGGAGCAGTTGTTGCCTGAAGCCTTTGCGGTCTGTCGCGAGGCCGGCAAGCGTGCCTTAGGCATGCGGCACTTTGATGTCCAGCTGATTGGCGGCATGGTGCTCAACGACGGCAAGATCGCCGAGATGCGTACCGGCGAAGGAAAAACACTCGTCGCAACGCTCCCTGCCTACCTCAATGCATTAGCCGGTAAGGGCGTTCATGTGGTGACCGTGAACGACTACCTAGCCGAGCGAGATGCCACCTGGATGGCCAAGCTCTATAACTTCTTGGGACTGACGGTCGGTATCAACCTGTCGCGCCTAGATCATGCCGAGAAGCAGGTGGCCTATGCGGCTGACATTACCTACGGCACGAATAACGAATTTGGCTTTGACTATCTACGTGACAACATGGTGGTCGATCGCGGCAATCGGGTGCAGCGTGGACTGACCTACGCGATTGTCGACGAAGTGGACTCGATTCTGATCGATGAGGCCCGAACGCCTTTGATCATTTCGGGGCACGCGGATGACCAGGTCGATCTCTATCAAGTCTTAAATAGCGTTCCAGGCCAGTTGAAACCTCAGGCGGCAGAGGATGCGCCAGGCGATTACTGGGTCGATGAAAAAGGACGTCAGGTCTTTATGTCGGAGTCGGGCTTTGAGCGAGCCGAACAGATTCTTGCGGGCATGGGGCTGATTGCCGAAGGGGCCAGTCTTTATGACCCGACGCATGTCTCGATCCTGCACCACTTAACCTCTGCGCTGCGCGCCCATACGTTGTTCTTTAAAGATCAGCATTATGTGGTTCAGGGTGGCAAGATCATCATCGTCGATGAGTTCACGGGCCGTCTCATGCCTGGTCGTCGCTGGTCCGAGGGGCTGCACCAGGCGATCGAGGCCAAAGAAGGCGTGGAGATTGAGGCAGAGAACCAGACGCTTGCATCAATCACCTTCCAGAACTATTTCCGGATGTACGACAAGCTCTCGGGCATGACCGGTACAGCCGATACCGAAGCCTTTGAGTTCCAGCAGATCTACAGCCTCGAGACGGTGATTATTCCGACGCATCGTCCGATGGTGCGACAGGATCTTCAGGATCAGATCTTTAAGTCGACGGAAGAAAAGTTTGAAGCAATTCTGAAAGATATCCAGGCCCGTCATGCCAATGGTCAGCCGATCCTGGTGGGCACCACATCGATCGAAAACTCTGAGCTGCTCTCTGAAATGCTGCGGCGTGAGAAGCTGGATCACCAGGTGTTGAATGCGAAACAACACGAGCGTGAGGCGCAGATTGTTGCGCAGGCCGGCCGTCCTGGTGTGATCACCATCGCCACCAACATGGCAGGCCGTGGAACCGACATTGTGCTGGGTGGCAACGTCGAAAAGATGATTGATGGCCTGATGGCAGACGAGGCGCTGTCTGAGTCGGATAAGGCTGCGCAGGCGCAGCGCCTTCGCGATGAGTGGCAGCAGCTGCACGACCAGGTGATCGGCGCGGGTGGACTGCACATCATCGGTACCGAGCGTCACGAATCCCGACGGATTGATAACCAGCTGCGCGGCCGTGCAGGCCGACAAGGCGACCCGGGATCATCCCGTTTCTATTTGTCGATGGACGATCCCCTGCTGCGCATTTTCGCGGGCGACCGGATGAAGGCGATCATGGATCGTCTGGGGGTTCCCCGTGGTGAGCCGATTGAGGCCGGCATGGTCTCGCGATCGATCGAGTCCGCACAGCGCAAGGTCGAGAGCCGTAACTTTGATATGCGTAAGCAGCTGCTGGAATACGACGATGTCGCCAACGAGCAGCGCAAGATCATTTATCGCCAGCGCAACGAGATTCTTGAAAGCGAGGATCTTGAAGAACTAGTCGGTAGCCTTCGTCAGGGCATGATGCAAGAAGTCGTGCGCACCCATGTGCCGGCGGAAAGCGTCGAAGAACAGTGGGATCTGCCTGGCCTTGAGCAGGCCCTTCGTGATGACTGGCGGCTGTCGTTAGATCTCGCGGGCATGGCCGCTGCAAACCAAGAGCTTGATGATGAAGATATCCTGAAGGCCGTTGAAGATGCTGCGAATAAGGCCTATGCCGATAAGGTGGGTCTGGTCGGACGTGAGGCCTTTAATCCTTTTGAGCGCTCAGTCTTGCTGCAGTCGATCGACAGTACCTGGCGTGAGCATCTTGCAGCGTTGGATCACCTACGTCAGGGAATCCATCTGCGCGGTTATGCCCAGAAGAACCCGAAGCAGGAATACAAACGTGAGGCGTTCGCTCTTTTTGAGCAGACACTCGATCGTATCCGTCACGACGTGACACGGATGCTGATGAACGTGGAAGTGCAGACTGCGGAAGAAGTTGCGGAGGTTGCCCCTTCTGCACCGCAGCTCTCAGATGTCACCTATCAGCATGCAGCGTTTGATTCGAATGCGGCACTCGCGGGCGAAGACCCAGAAGCGTTAGCGCTAGCAGCACAGACGCCACCGCCCGCGGTTTCGGAAGACACCGCAGCTGGCGGCACGATCCGTCGCGATGTGCCGAAGGTAGGACGCAATGATCCTTGCCCCTGTGGCTCGGGTAAGAAATACAAAGCGTGCCATGGCAAGCTGTAATTTCTGAGATGCCGGTCAACCTTCCGCTTCCGGTTGCCAGTGACCTGCATCCCGTTGCGGGCGTCACACTTGGGGTTGCCCGTGCCGGGATTCGCAAACCCAATCGAAAAGATCTGCTGATTGTTCAGTTAGCTGAAGGCAGTACGGTCGCGGGCGTCTTTACGACGAATGCCTTCTGTGCGGCACCGGTGCGTGTCTGTCAGGAGCATCTCAAAGTCTCGTCTGCGATCCGAGCCTGGGTGGTGAATACGGGCTGCGCCAATGCGGGCACTGGTGAGCGCGGCATGACCAATGCCCGGGCTATGGCCAAAGCAACCGCCGATGCGATCGGTGTGCCTGAGCAGTCGGTCTTGCCGTTTTCAACAGGCGTCATTCTGGAAGACCTGCCAATGGATCGAATCCATGCGGGTATTCAGATGGCGCAACAAGATCTAGGCAAGTCAGATTGGTTATCCGCTGCTGAAGCCATCATGACCACGGACACGCAGCCTAAGGCGGCCTCGGTTCGTATGCAGATCGCGGGCAAAACCGTAACGATCACCGGCATCTCAAAGGGGGCCGGGATGATTCGGCCCAATATGGCAACCATGCTGGGCTTTGTCGCAACGGATGCGGCTGTTGCTGCACCGCTGCTACAAGAATTGATTCGTGATGCGGCGGATGAATCGTTTAACGCGATTACGATTGATGGCGATACCTCGACCAACGATTCTTTCGTCATCGCTGCAACGGGCGCAGGGGCGCTTCGGTTCTCGTCAGAGCGAGATGCCGGCTGGTCAGAGTTTCGTTCCGCAATGATCGATCTGTGTCGTACGCTTGCGCAGGCCATTGTTCGTGATGGCGAAGGCGCGACCAAACTCATGACTATCGAGGTGAGCGAGGCCAAATCGCGCGATGAAGCGCGCCAGGTAGCTTATGCCATTGCCCATTCTCCGTTGGTGAAGACCGCGTTCTTTGCAAGTGACCCTAACCTTGGGCGAATTCTTGCTGCCATTGGTTATAGCGGTGTCTCGGGCCTTGATGTCTCGAAGATCTCGGTCTATCTGGATGACCTGTTGGTTGCGGAGCAGGGAGGGCGTGCTGCCAGTTACACCGAAGCGCTGGGACAGCAGGTGATGGCGAAGTCTGAGATTGCGATCTCCGTTCGGCTTGCGCGTGGGAATGCGCGTGCCGTGGTCTATACCTGCGATCTGTCGCACGATTATGTGTCGATTAACGCGGACTACCGGTCCTAATCAATTCCGCTCATGGCTTCTGATGCATTAGACCAGCTGCTGGCGCGCCTGAATGCCTATTTGCCGGCACCGGCTGCCGCGCCTGACTTTGCCAAGACCATTGCTTTTCGTTGGGTCCGTCGCCAGACACTGCTTGGGTATGTCTCGACGCTAGAGCCCGTCCATCATTTCGCCGCAATCCGTTTTGAGGATCTGCAGCACATTGAGCGTCAGCTTGCGCTCGTGGTGCAGAACACGAAACAGTTTCTTTCCGGTCGTCCGGCCAACAATGTCCTCATGACGGGCGCCCGTGGAACCGGGAAGTCCTCTTTGGTGCGGGCCTGCTTATCCGAGTTTCATGACCAGGGGCTTCGTCTGGTCGAGGTCGATAAGCAAGACCTGTTGGATCTGCCACGAATTGTGGATCTGTTAGCGAACGCGCCTTATCGGTTCATTCTGTTTTGCGACGATCTGTCATTTGAATCCGGTGATGCGGGTTACAAAGCATTGAAGACTGTTTTGGATGGATCCGTCTCTGCGCAGTCGGAAAATATTTTGATTTATGCGACCTCGAATCGACGCCATCTTATGCCCGAGCATATGCATGAGAATCTGCAGACGCGTTACGAGGCCAATGGTGAGATTCATCCTGGCGAGGCGACTGAGGAAAAGATCTCGCTCTCCGAACGGTTTGGCTTGTGGGTCTCCTTTTACAGTTTCAATCAGCAGGACTATCTGGATATCGTGAGCCATTGGCTCACCGCATTCGGTTGTTCTGCGAGCGCGATCGAAGAAGCGCGTCAGCCAGCATTGCAGTGGGCGCTTGAGCGGGGTTCTCGATCTGGGCGTGTAGCACTTCATTTCGCACGCGACTGGGCGGGTCGACATGGCCCAGCGATTTGATGTCGCAGTAGGCATGCTGCGGCGTCAGGATGGTGCGCTCTTAATGGCCTCACGTCCCATCGGCAAACCGTATGCAGGCTATTGGGAGTTTCCGGGCGGAAAGTGTGAGTCGGGTGAGGATGCGGTGCAGGCACTTCGCCGAGAACTGATCGAAGAGCTTGGGATTACGGTTCGTGAGACACGTTTCGCCTGGGTGCTTGAGCATACCTATCCGCATGCGGATGTCCGTTTGCATTTTCATTGGGTCACCGACTGGGACGGCACGCCGCGCGCGCTTGAATATCAGCAACTACTTTGGATTGGCTCGGATGATGCCTGGCCTTATCCGGTGCTGCCGGCGACGGTTCCTTTGCTGGATCGCGTACGACGCGAGGGTACTGCTTAGAAGTTACAGAGGGTGAGCTGGAAGGGAATGTCCTGCTCGATGCTCTTCAGATGCATGGATGCCTCTGGTTGGCGGAAGCGCACAGAGACCACGTATTTGTTCGCACTGATTTCCGCAACCACTTCGGGCTGTTTGGGAACAGCAACACGAATCACCTGAATCTGACGGCCGTCCATCGACAGTTCGAAATAGCCTTTTGCGGCAACATAGGCGTCGGGTTGTGTTCCTTCGCGTAAGAGTCGAAGAACAATTTCAACACCATCAAAGACCGGCTGTAAGGTTCCGATCCAGGACTGCAACATGGCCTGTCGACTTTCTGTGGGGCGATGCAGCCAGACATGCAGTGATGGCACATCAAATTCACAGATACCACCCGGAATACCGAATCGACCTTTCAGCAACTGAAGCCATTCGTGTTCTTGAATATGCTGACCGAGTCGTGTGTTCACTGCAGACAGCGCATTGAAGATGGACTGAATCCGTTCAAGCAGCTCATCGAGCGCCTCGGCAGAGACGCCGGGCTTTCCGGCAAACTGGTTGAGTCGACTGCGCTGTCTTTCTAATTCCTGAAGCAGTTCTGATTTGATGTCACCGCGACCACCGATGAGATCGAAGAGTTCGAACATGGACCACAGTGCTGCCTGGTGGCCTGCGACAGTCGTCTGATGTGTGAACTCAAGGCAGCGTCGATAGAGATTTTCGATACGCAGCAGAGAGCGGAGTCGCTCATTACACGGGAATTCGAAGGTCATCCAACCCGGCGGTGCTGGGATGGCTGATGAGGACATGACGGCTGACATGTCAGGATTATGAACGAATTAGCGCCTGATGGATTTGATCAACCTGCTTGGCGAGCGCTTCCCGTGATCCGTCGTTATCGATGACCAGGTCTGCCTTTTCGCGACGTACCGATCGGGAGACCTGCGTTGCCATGATGGCCATGACGGCCTCTCGGCTTAGTTGGCTTCGCCGCATCACGCGGGCGATCTGCGTCTCTTCCGTGCAGTCGACGGCAATCACCTGATCGGGGACGGGCCGGTCCGTGGCGCTGGAAGGCACCTGGGGCTCTCGCGAGTTCGCTTTTTCGAACCAGAGGGGGACGACGTACAGGACGTACGGCCCGACGGCATTGGCGAGAGCGGCTTTGGCTTGGCCAGCAATCATGGGGTGCAGAATCGCTTCGAGCCTGGTCCGCTCGGTGGGGTCGGCAAATACGATCTCCCTGACCTTCCCCCGATTCAGGCTGCCATCGGCGGCGATCACCGCATCGCCAAAGGCCTTTCGGATGGGCGCGATGGCAGGCCCACCCGCTGCGGTGATGGCATGGGCAATCTCATCGGCGTCCACGACGGGGACCCCTTTATTGGCGAAGAGCTGGGCAACCTCGGTCTTGCCGCAGCCGATGCCACCGGTCAGCACAATGATGCGATCAGACAAGGCCCACCCATCCAATGAGTCCGGCGATTGCAAGCGCTGGTCCAAAGGCAATCTGTTGTTGCATCAGCGTCTCCACTGAGACGTCTTGATCGGTTCGGATAAGTCTTGCCCGGCGGTAAACGCCAATCAGGATCCCAATCACGCAGGCGGTGACCAGCACCATCGGCAGCGCAGACCAACCAAGCCATGCCCCAAGCCCCGCGAACATGGCGAAGTCGCCGCGCCCCATTCCCATCTGGCCGCGAATACGTTCGTAGAGCGCAGCGAATCCCCAGAGGACAAGGTAGCCGGCAACTGCGCCAACCAGACTTGGCAGGACACTCGTCTGTGGCAAGAGCCAGTGAAAGAGCAGTCCGCTTGCGACCAGCAGAATGGTCAGGCTGTCAGGCAGAAGTCTGCAGACGAGATCTGTTTTGGAGAGCGCTAGCAGCAGACTGGCCATCAGTCCGCACGAGATGGCAGATACCGTGAGCGCAAACCAGTCTTCGGGCGTCCATCCGTGGGTAATGAGACTTGCCCAGAGGGCAAGACCAAGTGCGGCCGAACCGACTTGCCAGGGGACTGTTGTCGATTGGATCTGATGCTGTTCGGAATCGCTGATCCACCGTCGGATGGTGGCCAGTCCCAGCCTGAGCATCAAGCCAAATGAAAGAGCAGCGATGAGTGCGGCTAAAAGTCCGCCGGACAGCATCGTCTGCATTGTTAGTGTTGACCCTCGTTCGATTCGACGCTTGGGCGGATCAGGCGAATGCGCCGAATCAGTCGGCCATGGGTCTGAAGAATCTCCATCGGGACGCCACTGATCTTTACAGAGACATGGGCATCGGGTAGCTCTTCAAGAGTCTCCAAGAGAAGGCCATTGATGGTTCGTGCGCCCTCCGTCGGTAGTTGAAGACCGAGCTGACGATTGATGTCACGAATGGGCGTGGTACCGTCGACCTCAACGGTACCGTCTTCCGACCAGTGAAGTCCCGTGGGCTGAAGACCCGGGGCATTGGTGGTGAATTCGCCAACCAGTTCTTCAACGATGTCCTCGAGGGTGACGAGTCCTTCGATCTCGCCGTATTCGTCCACCACAATCGCGATACGCTGTTTGTTCTCTTGAAAGTACTGAAGCTGTCGAAACAGCGGTGTACCGCTCGGAACAAAGTAGGGTTCGATCAGATTCTCTCGAATGGTTTCTCGGGTGAGTGTTTCGCGGGAGACCAGCGCAAGGGCCTTCCGAACATGCAAGATACCAATGACGTTATGAATATCGCCTTCATAAACAGGCAGCTTGTTGTGATAGCACGTGGATAGCTGCTCCATCAGAGACTCGGGATCTGCCTCGAGATCGAGCGCCTCAATACGACTTCTTGGGATCATCACGTCGTCGACCGTGAGCTCTTCAATATCAAAGATATTGAGCATGATGCTGCGGTGTTTGGCCGGAATCATTCGTGTGGATTCCAGAATAGCGGAGCGAAGCTCCTGGGCGGACATGGCCTGCGTGGTGGGCGTCTCGGTCAGTTTTTTCAGGCCGGTGATTCGCAGCAACCCCGAGACAAAACTGTTGACCACGATGACAAGCGGGTAGCCGAACTTGACCAGTGGCGCGAGCACCAGGCTTGCTGCCATGGCAATCGGCTCGGGTCGGCTTGCCCCAACGATTTTGGGCGTGATCTCTGCAAAGATGATGATGGCAAAGGCAACCGCAGTGGTTGCAATTGCTAAGACGGTATCGTTGTTGCCGAATGACTGAATGGCAAGTGCGGTGACCAGTGCTGTTAGCGCTGAGTTGACAAGGTTATTGCCCAAAAGAATTGTCGCGAGCAGTCGGTCGGTCTGACTCAGCAGTCCGAGAACGCGTTTTGCACCGCGTTTGCCTTGGCTGGCGAGATGTCGAATCCGATAGCGGTTAATCGCCATCAGACTGGTTTCAGAGATCGAGAAGAATCCCGAGAGAAGAAGTAAGACCCCGAGGGCAATCAGGTGGGTCCATAACGGTAGTTCGTTCAACGCAGCAGTCGGTCAGCGCGCCTATTGAGCGGCTGCCAGAGTGAAGAATATCGATAGCCTAACCAAGAATGACCGAGTCTGCAGGTCTGCCCCCAAGTGGGCATCGCCTTTACTTCTTGTCGGTGGCTTTTTGATCTTTCTTGTCGTCGCCATCGGGAATCACGGCATCGGCCACGGCACCAACCGCCTTAGCGGTGACCTTGACGCCGGTCGCGACGACCGAGACCGCGGCATCAGCGACGGTGATTACCGCACAACCGGAGAGGCTAGCAGTGGCGAAGCAGAGGGCAATGACGCGTAAAGAAGGCATGGTGTCGACCCTTCAGGAGATCGTGACCGGGTGTTAAAAACCATTTGATGGTCGGGGTGAGAGGATTCGAACCTCCGACTCCTGCGTCCCGAACGCAGTACTCTACCAGGCTGAGCTACACCCCGAAATGAAGGCCGAAGTCTAGCAGGGATCCC
>JBDLRA010000061.1:0-4166 GCA_039800285.1 Pseudomonadota bacterium | reverse complement strand
CTCCTTCGATGAGCAGGTGAGCATGGTGGCCGAGGACCTGCAGCAGCCCCTTTGGTGGGAAGAGGGCGCAAGAATCATCACGAACTCATACGGCAGCTATCTCTTCTTGCACGCCCAGCTTCGAATGCCGGCGCATCCGGCGAGCATCCTGATGCTCTCGCCCATCCTCGGGGCATTCGAGAACGAGGCCACGGGCCAGGCCTTCGTGCCACCGTATGCAGACCGAATCTTTGCGGCCGCAAAAAGAGGAACCTTCCCAACACCACCGCACCTCACCATTCACACGGGCAGCGAAGACTGGCAGAGCCCGCCCGCGAGTGCACTGGCCTTTGGGGAGTTCACGGGAGCGGCGGTGCACATTGCCCCTGGCCGAGGCCACATGCTAGGGAAAGACTATGTGGGACCGCTGCTCGATGGGTGGTTGGTGGGTTAGTGGGTCGCTGCAGATGCAATCAGGTTTTCAATGTCGCCATGTCGGTCTTGAAATCGCCGCTTGACGCAATGACGCGACCCGCCGTTACGTCGCGGTAACCCGCGAGAATGGCATCCTGCAAAAGCTGGCCATCGCGCCTTTCCATGTCGCGGCGAATCAGGTCGCGCACGTATTCGCTAGGTGTTTCGTAAAGACCTGCCTCACCGACCATTCGATCCACGAATTCAGCAAGGGGTTGCGACAGGCGGGCGTTGATGCGTTCGGACACGAGGAACTCCCAGAGCGGTCAGATACTTCCATTGTCGCATGGACGGCCATCTCTGTCGCAACTATTGCCCACACAGGAGGCAACCAGCCCATAGTTCGCCATCCGCTTTAGGGCGAGGGAACGGGTTCCCCGTCGCCGCCCCCTCACAAGCGGGGGCCACATGCTGGGGAAAGACTATGTGGGGCCGCTGCTCGATGGGTGGTTGGTGGGCCAGGATCCAAGCCGTGAGCGCCCACAGAATCGTCAAATAAGGGCCTTGTAGTGTATGGCGCCACACGCTACACTTAGTAGGTATGATTAAAAGCTTCATGCACAAGGGTCTCGAGCGCTTTTTTCGGTCGGGGTACCTGGCGGGTATTCAGGCGGGACATGCTCCTAGACTGGGGCGACAACTGTCTGCTTTAGATGCGGCAAGCCGCCCTGAAGATATGAACCGACCAGGCTGGGGTTTGCACCCCCTAAGGGGCGATCACGCCGGCCATTGGTCCGTGAGTGTTAATGGAAGCTGGCGCCTTACATTTAGGTTTGAAAACGGAGATGCAGTATTAGTGAACTACCAGGACTACCACTGAGGCAACCATGAACTCAATGTTTAATCCCCCGCACCCAGGCTTAACGCTGCGTGATGACATTTTGCCCGCGCTTGGCTTACAAGTTGGCCAGGCCGCGGCCCAACTCGATGTCGACCGCACGACTTTGTCGAAAGTGCTCAACGGTCGCGCATCCATAAGTCCCGCGATGGCACTCAGAATTGAGCGCTGGCTTGGCCCTGAACACGGTGGAGCGGCAGAGGTGTGGCTTGCCCAGCAGGCCGCTTATGATTTGTGGCAAGCACGCCAAGCAACAAAAGCATCGAAGACCCTATCCCAGGTGAAGGCCCTTAAGCTTCAGTCTGCCTGATCGCTTCATGTCTCACTTCAATCAATACGAGGTAGCAAAAAGCCTGGGCAAGACCTATGAGCAAAACGCTGTCATATGGTGTGGACCCGATGCTGTGCCAAAGCTGGTTTTGCTCGTCTAAAAAATTCTTGACACTTCAAATTCAACACCACAGAATTGCAACGTACATAAAGAGTCTGGGCTGACGCCCTCGCCAACCTGCCCTTCCCGGGCAAGGTGGTTCGCCAATTGGCTATGTGACCGGCAACGGTAACCAAGCGGGAAGCGTCAGCCCTCTCATCCGCAGAGGGCTTTTTCATTTCCGGCCCTCCGCAATCGTTCTTTAACAACACGGAGGAGTAGAACCATGGCGAAAGTCATAGAGAACGGGCGTTTCACGTCCGTGGCGGTTGAACACAATGGTCCGCAGTTCCAGATCTGGCGGTTCGACCGCGAACAACGCGAGTACGAGGTGTCCTGCATCAAGAAGGGTGGCCTTGCGGTCACCTTCAGAGATGTCGATGCTGATGAACTCGCGGCAGACCTTGCGGCAGTTCACGAGGGGCGCAGCACCCCCGAGGCCCTCGAGGCAAAGCTCGCGGCAAAGATCGATGCCTTCTTGGCAAGCATCGAGCAGTAAGGCAGTCCTCCAGGGGCCCCGCGCCCCTGGATGCAAGACGGGGGATTTATTCCAAATTGCCAGCCCGTGCATGTTGCAGAACTGGCTAAACAAGGAGAATCAGAATGTCACAAGCAATCGATTTGCAGTTCCGGCCTCAGTCTTATTTTTGGGCCAAGGACCACGGCATTGCCCTGACCAGCGACATCAAGGGCGCCAACCGCCGACACATCTATGAACTGGCCCTGCGGAGCGAAGAGGCAGACCAGCTCAGCCCCGCATTCAGCCAGCACGCGCTGCACGAAGAAGACCGCCGGCTATTGGGGCGCATTCACCCCTCCTTCATGGGCGGGGAGTACCTACCCAACACCGGGCGCCAAGAGGTCGAGATCGCGAGAATCACCATTGCCTCGACCACTCGCGATGTCACCTGTGTCTATGCGCGGCCGCTGGGCCGACGCATTGCCTATCGCATCGTCGATGAGTACAACGGCGACACCATCACGGGGCCAGCCGAGCGCACCAGCATCCAGCCCCTTGGACTGGGCGCCTTGGTGAAGTTCTTCATCACCGGGTGGGATCTTCTTCAGTGCCTGGATTACAACTTCGGTGAAGACGGCTACCCCAGGGAAGAGACCCATGCCTTCATCGTGGATGCGAGCAGCAGTTTTTACTCGCAGTTTGGTCGGGCCATCACCGAGGAGGTGGATCGGTGGCTGGATGAGAAGCATGCCCACCTTCCGGCTACAGAGGAAGACGAGGCTGATGAGGAGCGCTCGTCGGAGATCGCCGACAAGGTGGTTGAGGCAGACCCTGCGGGTGAGGACAAGCCTTTAGATCTGATGAATCTGCCCTTCGACCCAGCGCAGGCGGCAGCGAGAGCCTGCGAGAAGAAGCAGACGGGCAAGTAGCTTTGGCACGCTTGATGCTCTATTTGAATCAAGACCGACGGTTCTCTGACAACCACACACACGGAACCTTATCCATTGGGTCAGAGCAAACCTGTCGGTCTTTTTACTTCCAGCAGATCACTCCCTGATCCACCCCAAGGCGCAGAGTCGCGCCCTCTTCTTCCAGAGGGACACACATGCGCATAGACCTTGAGGTTTCGGCTGCTAGACTATTTTTCGTTGTGCACAAACAAATATTAGGGAGACAACACCAATGAGATCGGCACTCTTTACAACCAGCTTGATTTTTCTCGCAGGCTTCTTCGGCATGGGCACCGCGAATACCGTGCAAGCCAAGGATCCGGTCAAAACCGTGTATCACATGAGCGAGGGTATTCCCCAGGCCTCTCGCGGCCTGAACAACATCCGTAACCACCTGTCGGCAGATCCTTCTGCGAAGATCGTCGTTGTAGCCCATGGGTTGGGCATCGATTTCCTCATTGCGGGTGCCGCGAATCAAATGGAACAGCCCTTCGCTGGAGCAATTGCGGATCTCGCGAATCGCGGCGTGGAATTTCGTGTCTGTAACAACACGCTCGTGAGCCGCAAGATCGATGCCAGCAAGATGGCCATGGAGGCGAAGATTATTCCCTCCGGCGTTGCGGAAGTTGCGAATCTGCAAGCACGCGAAGGGTTTGTTTACCTTCGCCCCTAACTGCATGCATGGGTAGGACCGTTCCACCAACTGCCCTCCCTTCTCGATGGGTGGTTGGTGGATCAGCAGAATTGTTTCGAGGCAGCCCATTGGGCCAGAGTAATGACAGACCCAACGCCCACCAACCCATACTCTGAGCTCAACTTCTGGCGTTTTGGCCTGCTGGCCGCAGTGGTCATGGCGTTCTTGCCATGGTCTTTATTGGTGCACGGAATTCTGAGAGGGTTCGGCGACACGAAGCTCCTTGTCGCAGCCTTGCTCAAGGACTACATCCAGACCTTGATCGCCACCGTCACGCTTGGCTTGTTGCTGGTGATTGGGGTCGTGGTTGCGATCTACCAACTCTGGCCGACCATCGTGGC
>JBDLRA010000060.1:0-3089 GCA_039800285.1 Pseudomonadota bacterium | reverse complement strand
AAGTTCTCCAGTGCCATCACAGCTTTGGCTGCCTTATAGACTGCGTTAACACCACGCTCGGGCATCGAGCCATGGGCCGTAACGCCTTTGGCAACCGCCTCTAACCAGAGTGCGCCCTTGTGGCCCACTAACGGATAGTTGTTCGTGGGTTCGCCGACAATCAGGGCGCCAACTTTCCCGAGTAGCGTCCCATCTTCAACCAATTGCTTCGCACCACCACAGCCGCACTCCTCGTCGGCTGTGATCACCATGGTGACGCCTGCGGAGTTGCGCAACTCATCTGCGCTGGCAATCGCTGCCGCTACAAAGGCGCCAACGCCACTCTTCATATCGGAAGAACCACGGCCGAAGAGCTTGCCGCCCTGGAGTGATTCACCAAATGCGTCCTTGGTCCAGGGCGCGCCGCCCAGCGGAACCGTATCAATATGGCCAGTAAAGCCCAGCGGCAGGCGGCCGTCTTGGCCACCAATAGTGGCAACTAGACTGAGTCGATTGGGACCGAGTTCTTTGTACTTGCAGCAAAACCCGACCTTGCTGAGTGCATCGCCAAGGTAGCGGGCGCATGCTGCCTCTTGGCCGGGCGGGTTAATCGTGTTGAACCGCAATAGGTCTTGCGTTACCGAGACCGGATTCGTCATTGCCGCCATAAGACCCCCGACGTTATTTGGTATTGACTGGGAAGTGGCAGGCCACAATGTGGCCAGGAGAGATCTCGCGGGTTGCCGGCTCTTCCTTGCGGCACCGTTCCTGCACATACGGACAGCGTGTGTGGAAATGGCAGCCCGAAGGCCGATTGATCGGACTTGGGACATCACCCTGCAATACGATTTGCTTACGCTTGAGCGTCGGGTCAGGAATTGGGACTGCCGAAAGCAAGGCCTCTGTATAGGGATGCTTGGGGCGATCAAATAACTCACGCGTCTCGGCAAGCTCAACAATCCGACCAAGATACATCACCGCCACACGATGGCTAATATGGCGAACCACTGCCAAATCGTGGGCAACAAACAGATACGACAGACCAAACTCTTTTTGCAGATCAATCAACAGGTTGATGACCTGGGCTTGGACAGAAACGTCTAGGGCTGATACCGGCTCATCACACATGATGAGTCGAGGTTTCACCGATAACGCACGCGCAATGCCGAGACGCTGCCGTTGGCCCCCAGAGAACTCATGGGGAAAACGAATCATTTGATCGGGACGCAGGCCAACCTTTTCAAATAGGTAGGCGACCTGGTCACGGCCCTGAGATTTCGTGAACTTCTCAAAATTGATCAGAGGCTCAGAGACAATATCGATCGCCCGCATACGGGGGTTCAGCGATGAATATGGGTCTTGGAATACCGCCTGAATCTCTTGTCGAAATGGCCGCATATTGGCGCGACTCAACCCATCAATGCGCCGGCCACGCCAACTGACCTCACCTGATGTCGGATCAATGAGCTTTAAGACGGTGCGGCCAACGGTGGACTTACCGCAGCCACTCTCACCGACGAGCCCCAGGGTCTCACCCTCGCCAATCGTGAAAGAGACACCATCGACGGCATGGACCTGGCCGGAAACACGGCCAAAGAGCCCCTTGCGAATCGGATAGTGCTTTTTTAAATCTTTAACTTCCAGCAAAGGCTGAGGCTGGCTCATGCATGAACTCCAGACAGAAATTTTTCAGAATGCCAGCAAGCAGCAAAGTGATCTGATTTTTTTTGCCCCAAGACCGGCGTCTCCGTAAGGCACTTGTCGGTCGCATGGACACAACGTGGCGCAAAAGCACAGCCCACAATCGGCTCGCGGAGTGATGGCACCATGCCAGGGATTTCTTCGAGACGCGTGGACTCTTCCTCGTCGAGTTTGGGCATCGAATTCATCAGGCCACGGGTATAAGGATGCAAGGGCGATGCAAAGAGTTCTTTGACATCCGCTTCTTCTACTTTTCTACCAGCATACATCACCACCACACGCTGTGCCATCTCGGCTACCACGCCGAGATCGTGGGTAATCAAAATAATGGAGGCGCCCGTGCGATCGCGCAGCTCACGCATGAGATTAAGAATCTGGGCTTGAATGGTGACATCCAATGCAGTCGTTGGCTCATCTGCAATCAACACTGTGGGGTCACAGGCAAGCGCCATAGCAATCATGACCCGCTGCCGCATGCCGCCTGATAGCTGGTGCGGGTATTGGTCCACACGGCTTTCTGCCTCGGGGATTTTGACCAGCTTTAATAATTCAATCGCCTTAGCCTTGGCCTCGGACTCGTTCATGTTTTGGTGCAAGACCAAGACTTCCGAGATCTGCTTACCAATCGTCAAGACCGGATTAAGCGAGGTCATCGGCTCTTGGAAAATCATCGAGATCTTGTTGCCACGGATATCACGCATCCGGGCCTCGGATGCTTTCAACAGATCCTCGCCCTGAAACAAGATCTCACCACCCTCATTGCGCCCTGGTGGCGATGCGATTAGCCGCAGAATTGACAGCGACGTCACACTCTTGCCGCAACCAGACTCACCCACTACGGCCAGAGTCTCGCCGGCATTCACCTTAAACGACACGCCATCGACTGCCCGAACAAGACCGTCTCGCGTATGAAAGTAGGTTTTTAAGTCCCGGACCTCGAGAACGGGAACCGATTTATCTGATTGGACTGCCATTTACATTCTCCGCGAAAGCCGTGGATCAAGCGCATCGCGCATTCCGTCACCCAAGAAGTTCACTGCCAACACGGTCAGGGACAAGAAGATGGCCGGGAAGATGATCAAGTAGCTTGCAATCTGGAACATGCTGCGGGCTTCCGCCATGATGTTGCCCCAGCTCGGAATATTGGGTGGGGTTCCCGCACCGATAAACGACAGAATTGCCTCGGTGATCATGGCCGACGCACAAACATAGGTTGCCTGCACCAAAAGCGGTGCGACGGTATTGGGCAAAATATGCTTGACTAGGGTCTTGATCAATGGCGTGCCAGATGCGGTTGCAGCCTCGACATAGGGCTGCTCACGCAATGAGAGCACCAGACTGCGAACCAGTCGGACGACACGGGGTACTTCAGAGATCGTGATCGCGATGATCACGTTCTCAATGCTGGC
>JBDLRA010000059.1:0-5209 GCA_039800285.1 Pseudomonadota bacterium | reverse complement strand
CCAGACGAATGGCATTAATCGAACCCGTCTCGGGACTCCCCGTATCAGGCTGGATCACACCATGCTCATCGGATGCGCGCACCACGCGAAGCCCCGGATGATCGGCAATGACAGGCAGTCCAGAGTCCACACTCGATGCCTTTAGTCCAGCATCCACGACCACCTGTCCTGACACTGCCCGGCTCATCACCGTCGTCAGGACAAAGAGGCTCTGCTCAAACCGTGGCATGCCATTCACCTGCCAGTCATTTCGACTGTAATCGGCATCCATAAAAATATAAGAGCCCACCTGAAGCTCGGTATAGACACCGCTTCTTGCTTCGATCAGATAACTTCCGGTTCCACCGCCGGCAACCACGGGGCAAGGAATGCCCGCCGCGATGATCAGATCGCGCGTCAAGCGCGCCAACTCGATTGCGCGGCCAACCGCTGCCTCTCGCTCGGCCTGGCTACGCATATGCTGAGCAGCGCCTTGGTAAGCCTGCAGCCCGCGGAAAACGAGCCCAGGAGACGTGGCGATGGCCTTCGCAAGCGATAGCGCCTCTTGACCTGGCGCCACACCACAACGGCGGGCACCAACATCGATCTCCACCATCACGTCAAGCGTGACACCTGACGCCGCCGCTGCGCGACTGAGATCGCGAATATTTTCTAGATCATCGACGCAGACACCAAGTCGTGCGCGTTTCGCAAGGTCACACAGCGCTTGTATCTTTTTCTGACCAACCACTTGGTTAGAAACCAGCACATCCTGAATTCCTGCGTCCACAAAAGCAGCTGCCTCGGAGACTTTCTGGCAGCAGATACCGACAGCGCCATGGGCCATCTGCCAGCGCGCAATCTCAGGACATTTGTGACTCTTCGCGTGTGGACGCAACGCTATCGATAGACCTTCTAACGAGGCGAGCAGCCGCTCGTGATTGCGCGCGAGAACATCGAGATCCACAATCAACGCGGGTGTGTCGATATCGACAAGCGCGTCACCCACTCCTGCAGCAATACGGGTCATCCCAATGCCCTCACAGCCTTCAGCACCTCATCCACATGCCCAGGGACCTTCACACCACGCCACTCGCGTCTCAGCACGCCCTCTGCATCAATCAAAAAAGTGGACCGTTCAACCCCACGAACCTGCTTGCCATACATATTCTTTAGCTTCATCACCCCAAACGATTCGCAGAGCGCCTCTGTGGGATCTGAGATGAGATTGATGGTGAGCCCATGTTTCTGGATAAACCGCGCATGCGAGGCAAGGCCGTCACGCGAGACCCCAACGACCTGGGCATCCGCGGCAAGAAACGCCTGATGCGCAGCGGAAAAGTCTTTCCCTTCCACCGTGCAACCCGGCGTATCGTCCTTCGGGTAGAAATAGAGCACGAGGGCATGGCCCCGGAAATCAGAGAGACGCCCTTCCCCCGCCGCGGTCACCACCGGCATATCCACAATTGGCTGGCCGACTGTCTGAATAGGTGAACGATCTGTCATCTTTTGCTCCCGTGATGTGATCAAGAAATCTGACCGTGGAATAATGCCGGTCAACTGTGATGAACCGAAACCTCATTCTACTGGCGCTCTGCCAGGGTCTTTTTCTGACCAATAACATTACCTTCATTGCCATCAATGGCCTGGTAGGGTTTTCGCTGGCACCCTTCTCGTGGATGGCGACACTCCCTGTCATGGGGTATGTCATCGGTGGTGCCGTCTCAACTATCCCTGTATCGCGAATTCAAGAACGCTTTGGGCGTAAACCTTCCTTTTTGATCGGTATCGGTGTCGCCATTGTGTCGTCATTACTGTGCCTTCTGGCGGCGACGACGAAGAACTTCCCCTTGCTTGTGACGGCAACATTCATTGCTGGCTTCTATCAGGCCAACGGCCATCTCTATCGATTCGCAGCCGCTGAACTGGCCGGCTCTGGTGGCAAAGAAAAGGCCGTCTCCTGGGTGCTCGCCGGCGGCATCCTCGGCGCAGTCGCAGGCCCGAACATCGCGGCGGCAACCAAAGACGCCTTTGAGGTCCCCTTCGCGGGTGCTTACCTCTCCCTGACGGCAGTGGGCCTGGTCGCCGTCGCCGTCATGTCATTCATTCGATTTCCGGCACTGCCAAAGACGCAGCCCACCCTCGATGAGGCGGCAAGACCGCTGTCGGTCATTATTCGACAACCCCTATTTATCCTGGCCACACTCGGTGCAGCACTCGGGTATGGGGTTATGAATCTTTTAATGGCAGCCACCCCGCTGGCCATGCAGACCTGCGGTTTTCCGTTTAAAGATGCAGCGCTTGTCCTGGAGTGGCATGTCATTGGGATGTTTGCGCCCGGGTTTTTTACAGGGCACCTGATTCAGCGCTATGGGGCGCTCACCATCATGACCGTGGGTGTCTTACTGAACATTCTGTGTATCGGTATCGCCCTCACAGGGGTTGAACTGCACCAGTTTCTGATCGCACTCTTTGTGCTGGGTGTGGGATGGAACTTTCTGTTTACCGCGAGTACAACACTATCGTTGAAGACCTATAGCCCCTCGGAAAAAGATCGTGCACAGGCTGCCATTAACCTTGCGGTCTTCAGCACCATGGTTTTAACGTCATTTGGTTCCGGCGCTTTAGTCACAACGCAAGGGTGGGCTTATCTGAATGTTGGCTCACTCATCCCAATGGGTCTCATGGGGATCGCACTGCTCTGGGCCGCACTAAGACTCCGGTCGCACTAAGTAAGACACCGACAAAATATCAATCGTTCGACGTCCAGCGGGGCTTTGAAACGACACCGTATCCCCCTCCCGCGACTTGATCAGTGCCCTGGCTAACGGCGAGATCCAACTGATGCCATTAGGCCAGAGGTGCGTCTCATCCACACCAACAATCCGATAGGTCTGGGGCTCTCCATCCGAACCCGCATCGGCGATCGTCACCTCAGCACCAAAGAAGACCTGATCATTTCCCTCCTGAGCTGCGGGATCCACCACCTGCGCAATCGCAAGACGCTTTGTCAGGAATCGAAGACGACGATCAATCTCTCGCAGTCGTCGCTTCCCATAGATGTAATCACCATTCTCCGAGCGATCCCCGTTAGAGGCTGCCCACGAGACAATTTCCACGGTTTTAGGACGCTCAACCTTAAGAAGCTGGTCCCGCTCATGGAGTAAGGCCTGTATCCCCCTGGGCGTCAGATAGTTTGGTGCGCCCGATGGCAGGCCGGCAGAACGCTCCGGGCCATCCTCCTCCTCATCACCATCCTGTTCTTTGGTAAATGCCTTACTCATGACGCACAATCATAGACGACCGACACCCCTTCTTCATGGGCGCCGGCACCCCATTTAACCCCAGGAGAACTTCATGATTCATGAGCTGCGGATTTATCACTGCTGCCCCGGACGCCTTCCCGACGTTATCGCACGATTCAAAACGCACACCCTTGGATTTTTTAAGCAGTACGGAATTCGTCACGACAAATTCTGGACAACACTTGTTGGTCCTTCAAATGCGGCGTTGTATTACATCCTCGAGTGGGAGTCGCTCGCAGAACGCGAGCTGAAATGGAACGCCTTTCAGGCTGACCCTAAATGGATCGCGACCCGCAAAGAAACCGAAGCAAACGGTCAAATTGTGGAGCGCATCGAAAATATTATTCTGAGCCCGGTCTCGCTTTAAGACACCTTGCATCGGACTTAACAGGCCAGAGGGTCTCTGGCCTGTGAAAGATCGACACCACAGACATCGGCAGCTGCCGCTAGCCGCTGGGCAGTGCGATCCTTCATGGGAATCATCTGCACCAGTGCGGTATACGCGATCCACGGTGCGCTGATCTGAAAGAAATCTCTTAACGCAACACGCGTGTCACTTCGACCAAACCCATCGGTACCAAGTGTCTGATAAGGGCCGGGCACATAAGCCCGAATCATTTCAGGGACCGCACGGACATAATCCGACACAGCAATCACCGGAAGCCCGGAGTTGCCGAGTTGACTGGTCACCCAAGGCGTTACCGATTCCCCATGGATCCACCCGCGACGCGCGGCATGCTGACCATCTCGCGCAAGTTCAGAAAAACTAGTCACACTCCAGACCTCCGCAGCCACTGAACATTTTTCCTGCAAGAGATCCGCAGCGAGAAGCGCCTCGCGCAGTATCGGTCCTGCAGCAAGGATCCGAACCTGCGCCTGCTGGCCCGCTGGCGCAGACCGGAATCGATACATTCCCCGCAAGATCCCCTCTTTCGACCCCTCAGGCATGCTGGGCTGGGCGCTGTTCTCATTGGTCACGGTGAGGTAATAAAAAACATCTTGATGGGACTCGAGCATGCGACGCGATCCCTCATCAAAGAGAACCGCGAGTTCATACGCCGTTGCAGGATCGTAGGCAAGACAGTTGGGAATCGTTGCGGCAATCAGATGGCTGCTGCCGTCTTGATGTTGCAGGCCTTCCCCGGCCAAAGTTGTGCGCCCAGAGGTTGCGCCCACCAGAAATCCGCGTGCTCGTTGATCAGCCGCGGCCCAGATGAGATCCCCCACACGCTGGAAACCAAACATCGAGTAGTAGATGTACACCGGTAACATGGGGAAACCATGCGTGGAATAACTCGTCGCAGCAGCGGTCCAAGAGGCTAACGCACCTGCCTCAGTGATCCCTTCTTCCAAGATCTGCCCATCCTGCGCCTCTTTGTAATACAAGATGGACCCAATATCTTCGGGCTCATAGAGCTGCCCTTGCGCAGAGTAAATTCCGACCTGACGAAATAGATTGGCCATGCCAAATGTTCTTGCCTCATCCGCAACGATCGGGACAACACGCGGCCCAATCACCGAATCTTTTAAGAGAGCGCCCAGCATCCGCACCATGGCCATGGTCGTGGACATCTCTTTGCCATCCGCCTGCATGGCGAATTCGGCAAAGGACGTGATTGGCGGCACTGTCAGCGGTCGATTTGGACTACGGCGATGGGGCATAAACCCACCGAGCGCCTGTCGTCGCGACAAAAGATGTTGGATTTCTGGACTATCGGCAGGAGGCTTATAGAAACTGAGTGACGCAAGCTGTTCATCCGAAAGGGGCAGTTCAAACCGATCACGGAAAGCAAGCAGATCCTCTGTTTCAAGTTTCTTTTGCTGATGCGTCGTCATACGACCTTGACCCGCCTTGCCCATCCCAAACCCTTTTTTCGTCTGCGCAAGAATGACCGTCGGTCGGCCCCGATGATGGCAGGCAGCAT
>JBDLRA010000058.1:0-3804 GCA_039800285.1 Pseudomonadota bacterium | reverse complement strand
ATTTAGTCGGTATATCGCTCAATGCCCACGGCCTTCCGATTCGTCTTTTTCTGACAAACCAGTGGGTCACCGGTGAAACTTGGGCGAGTGCAGCCAAGGCCCAGCGTCAGGTCGATCGGTTTTGCTTTCGTGGAAGTGGTCCGCTTGCGCCGCTCGGCACTTGGATAACGGCGATGATTCGTCTGTATCGTGCTGAGATTCATCTTCTTCATGAATCTCGTGAGCGTTGGGTCCAGGGAAAGATCGCTGCATTCCCTGCGCGACGCGACCTATTGCAGTCACGCCAATATCAGGTCATTGCGCAGCAGCGCGTCAATCTATTACAGCGACTCTCGTCAGAGATTGTCTAAGGACGCAGGGTGTTTACTGTGGAATGGGCATGCCCATACGCGCGGTAACACCGATGAGCGCCATGCATCGCCCGCCCGATGCGCAGTAGGCTAGAACCGGTGCTGGGAGCTCTGCAAAGAGTCGCCCCATTTCCTTTGCATCGGCCGCGGTTCCCCCGTTTCCTGCAACGGGGTGATGCGCAAACTTGAGTCCAGCGGCAGCTGCCGCCTGCTCAATTTCGGCTGCGGTGGGCTGGCCTGGACCGTACTCGTTATCGGGCCGGTTACAGATGATGGTCTTAAAACCCATCGCAGCAATGTCGGGGATCTGTTGGGCATTAATCTGAGGCGCAATGGCGAGCTGACTGGTCAGCCAATGAACGGGGATGGTCATAGCGTTAGCGTGAATAAAAAGCGGTTTAAGGAGGTCTCAGGATTGCAGGTGAGGGAACTGATCTGCCAATAATTCTGCACCACGTTCAAGCATAAAGTAACGAAAAGCTTCGGCAGCAGGGGATAAATTACGCTGATTGAGTGCAACGACGTGCCAGGACCTCATGACCGGGGTGTCTTCTATATCAAGAATCGCCAGCTGACCATGCACGGTTTCAAGGCCTACCGTATGGAGCGATACGAAGGAAATACCGAGCCCTGCGGACACGGCTTGTTTGATGGTCTCGTTACTCGACATCTCCATGGTGACCGGTGGCGAAATCTTGTGCTGCTCGAAAAACTTCTCCATCACGTAGCGAGTGCCTGATCCGTCTTCTCGAATGATCAGTTCCTCTGTCTCCAGTACCGATGTATGGATCTCTCGGTGTTTGACCAGTCGATGGTTCGATGGCGCAATGAAGGCGAGCGGGTGTGAGGCAAAGACCTCTGCGCGGGTATCGAGGTGTCTCGGGGGGCGACCCATAATCGCGAGGTCAATCTCTCCGCCGCGAAGCAGCTCGATCAGCTGGTCGCGGTTACGGACCTCAATTCGAATTTGAATGCCTTCGTGATCCTTTCGGAATGCCCCCAGCATTCTTGGCAGAAAGTATTTGGCCGTGCTGATGAGTCCAATCTTTAGGCTACCCGTCTTGGCACCTTTGAGTCGCTGCATGACGGATTCGGCCTCGCTGAGGGTAGAGAGCACCCGGCGGGCGAAGACTAAAAAGTACTCGCCGGCACTGGTGAGCTCTACCCGTCGCCCTATCCGAGCAAATAACGCCACCCCCAGTTCTTCCTCCATTTCCCGAATCTGCATGGAGACTGCCGGTGCAGTCAGGTGGAGTTCTTCCGCTGCTCGGGCAAAGCTGCTGTGTCGGGCAGCGGAGGCGAAGATTCGGATCTGCCGGAGGGTGATGTTCTTCATAAGCAAACCTTATCTACAGCATCAAGATAAGTGACTTTAACTTATTAATCGGGGAATCTAAAGTCCACGATACGCCCAGGGGTATTGCCCGGGGCCCTGCAACCCCAAGGAGACAAGGCATGAGCAACCCCACAGAAGGCCGAATTACCGATGTTAAGGAGCGCTATAAGGGCGGCGTCCTCAAATACAAACAGATGGGCTACTGGCGCCCAGACTATGAACCCAAGGAGACAGACTTTATCTGTCTGTTCCGGATTACCCCCCAGGAAGGGGTCGACGCCGAGGAGGCCGCCGCCGCCGTGGCCGGGGAGTCCTCCACAGCAACCTGGACCGTGGTCTGGACTGACCTGCTGACCGCCCATGAGTCCTATCAGGCCAAGGCGTTCCGAGTAGACCTGGTTCCTGGTACTGGCCCAGGCACAGACAAAGAGCAACAGTATTTTGCCTATGTGGCCTACGACATCATCTTGTTTGAGGAAGGCTCGATTGCCAACGTCACGGCATCCCTGATCGGCAACGTATTTTCGTTTAAGCCACTCAAAGCCGGCCGACTCGAGGATATTCGCGTGCCGACGGCCTATGTCAAAACCTTTAAGGGCCCCCCTACGGGAATCATCGTTGAGCGAGAGCGCTTAGATAAATACGGTCGTCCATTACTTGGTGCAACGATGAAGCCAAAGTTGGGCTTATCGGGGCGTAACTACGGTCGCGTGGTCTATGAGGCCCTGACCGGAGGTTTGGATTTCACCAAAGACGACGAAAACATCAACAGTCAGCCATTTATGCACTGGCGGGATCGATTCTTGTTCTGTATGGACGCCGTCAACAAGTCGGCGGCGAACTCAGGCGAGGTCAAAGGTCACTATCTCAACATTACGGCGGGCACGATGGAAGAGATGTACCGTCGGGCGGAGTTCGCAAAAGAGCTGGGCTCTGTTGTGGTGATGATTGACCTGATTGTGGGCTGGACAGCGATTCAATCAATTAGCAACTGGTGTCGCGAGAACGACATGATTCTGCATATGCACCGCGCAGGCCATGGAACCTACACACGACAGAAGAACCACGGCATTTCATTCCGCGTGATTGCCAAGTGGCTCCGTTTGGCGGGTGTTGACCATCTTCACACCGGAACCGCCGTCGGAAAACTAGAGGGCGATCCGATGACGGTCCAGGGCTTTTATAACGTCTGTCGTGAGACCTATAACAAGCAGGATCTGGCGCGCGGCATCTTCTTTGACCAAGACTGGTGTGACATGAAGAAAGTCATGCCGGTGGCCTCGGGGGGTATCCACGTCGGTCAGATGCATCAACTCTTGACGCTGTTTGGCGATGATGTGGTGTTGCAATTCGGCGGCGGCACCATCGGACACCCCGCTGGAATTCAGGCCGGTGCCATTGCGAACCGTGTTGGGCTTGAGGCGATGGTCAAGGCGCGAAATGAGGGCAAGGACATCATTAACGAAGGTCCCGAGATTCTGAAGTCGGCCGCGAAATGGTGTAAGCCTTTAGAGCAGGCCCTTGAGACCTGGAAAGACGTGACCTTTAACTATGCGTCTACGGACACCCCTGACTTTGTCGCAACGCCGACGACCTCGGGCTGAAGCGATATTCCAAGTCAACCACGCATCTGGAGATAAGACATTATGAAAATTACCCAAGGACAGTTTTCCTTTTTGCCCGACCTGACAGACGACGAGATTCGACTGCAGGTGGACTATGCGATTTCAAACGGCTGGGCCTGCTCAGTGGAATGGACGGATGATCCTCACCCCAGAAATACCTATTGGAATATGTGGGGTCTGCCGATGTTTACGATCAAAGATGGGGCTGCAGTGCTCTATGAGATCAACGCCTGCCGGAAAGAGAACCCAGACTGCTATATCAAGGTAAATGCCTTCGATAACACCCGCGGGGTCGAGTCGATGTGTATGAGCTTTATGGTGCATCGGCCTAAACACGAGCCTGGTTTTGGACTGGTTCGCCAGGAAGTGGGCGGTCGGTCGATCCGCTACACAACCCATTCCTACGCAACCGATAAGCCGTCGGGTAAGCGTTACGACTAAGATCGGACGGCCGGGGTAAAGCCCGGTCGTGTTTTTTTTTTTTTTTTTTATT
>JBDLRA010000057.1:0-2847 GCA_039800285.1 Pseudomonadota bacterium | reverse complement strand
TCTGATGGCACCGCAAAGGCGGTGTTGGCGCTTTTAGATCTCTATGGACCGATCTCAGGCGCAAACAATGTCATTGATCGCGCAAGGTCAGCGCTGCCCAAAATGCCCGAGATCAGTCAGGCGCTTGATCGATTGGCGGCGGTGGGTAAGTCAGCGCTCTTTACGGAGCATCCGCAGTGTGTGCTGACCGTCGATCTGGGCGATCTGCGTGGCTACCGGTATCACAACGGGGTGATGTTCTCGATCTATTGCGAAGGCCTGCCCAATGCC
This sequence comes from Pseudomonadota bacterium, assembly GCA_039800285.1. GTDB lineage: Bacteria > Pseudomonadota > Gammaproteobacteria > Burkholderiales > Burkholderiaceae_A > Lacustribacter. Next base: position 2,577 of record JBDLRA010000057.1, on the reverse strand, counting down.
GTGGTCCGTGGTGGTCGATATGACGGCGTGGGCACTGTTTTTGGTCGCAATCGTCCCGCAACCGGATTTAGCCTTGAGCTTCGGGAGCTGCTTGGTATTGCCAAGGACGCCCCCCAAAATGGCTCCAAACCCGCGCCAGTGGCGGCTCCCTGGCAAGACGACCCCACCCTCCGCGTGGCGGTTTCTACCCTTCGCCGACAGGGCCAACCTGTCATTTCGCTTCCTGATGCAGAATTCAGGGAATGGACCGGCAAAAAGCTGGTGAACCAGTCAGGGGACTGGCGCATCAACTAAGGCTCGGCCCGCCAATATTGGCAGCACGTTTTAGGAAAATTAGCTATGGCAGTGGAATCACAAGGTCGCTCGGGCCGAAATGTTGTCGTCATTGGAACCCAGTGGGGCGACGAAGGAAAAGGCAAAGTCGTTGACTGGTTAACCGAGCAGGTCAAAGGGGTCGTCCGGTTTCAGGGCGGCCACAACGCTGGTCATACGCTTGTGGTCAACGGCAAAAAAACCATTCTTCGGCTAATTCCGTCCGGCATTTTGCACCCCGGCGTCACCTGCTATATCGGTAATGGCGTGGTGCTCTCGCCCTCCGCACTGCTGACTGAAATCGATGAGCTTCAGGCCAACAATATCGATGTGGAATCGCGGCTCAAGGTAAGTCTCGCCTGCCCGTTAATCCTGCCTTATCACGTGGCAATCGATCAGGCGCGTGAACTGGCCAAGGGCGACGCCAAGATTGGCACGACCGGCCGTGGCATTGGCCCTGCTTACGAAGATAAGGTCGCACGACGTGCGATTCGTCTTTTGGACCTCATGAATCCTTCTGCCCTGAAGGCAAAGCTCACAGAGGTGCTGGCCTTACATAACTTTATTCTGGTGGAACACTTAAAGGCCAAGGCGGTATCCGTCGATCAGGTCTTTGATGAACTCATGGCGATGGCCCCGCGTCTTTTAAAGATGGGTGCCGATGTACCGCAGCTGCTCTATGAGGCAGGCGAGCGTGGCGACAATCTGTTATTCGAAGGAGCGCAGGGGTCTTTACTGGATATCGATCACGGCACCTATCCGTTTGTGACTAGCAGTAACTGTGTGGCCGGTGCCGCCGGCGCAGGTGCAGGCGTTGGTCCATCACGGCTTCACTATGTGCTGGGGATTACCAAGGCCTATGCCACGCGCGTGGGCTCAGGTCCATTCCCCACAGAACAGATGAATGAGGTCGGTCAGATTCTTGCTAAGCGTGGTAACGAGTTCGGTTCGGTCACTGGCCGTCCACGTCGTTGCGGCTGGTTTGATGCGGCGGCGTTGCGTCGATCCATGCAGATTAATGGCGTCACAGGCTTGTGTATCACCAAGCTAGACGTGCTTGATGGGCTGTCGGAAATCCATCTGTGTGTGGGCTATGACACCCCCAATGGTCGGGTCAATGTCCTGCCGTTTGGTGCGGATGCGGTTGCCCAGTGCACGCCGATCTATGAAGTCATGCCCGGTTGGACTGAGACGACGCAGGGTGTGCGCCAGTGGCATGACCTTCCGGATGCCGCGCAGCGTTATCTGAATCGTTTATCCGAGGTGGTCGGTGCACCGATTGCCATGGTGTCGACGGGTGCGGATCGGGATGACACGATCTTGCTTGATCATCCCTTCCAATGAGATGGTGCCCAGAAGAGGACTCGAACCTCCACAGTGTTGCCACCGCTAGGACCTGAACCTAGTGCGTCTACCAATTCCGCCATCTGGGCTAGTGAGCCGCGTACTTTAGCTGGAATCGAATAATTGTCAAAACGAACCGCCTCTGCCCCCCAGCCAAGTAGCTTCTCCGGACGCCTGATCGGCCACCGGGATGGCTTTGGCTTTATCCGTCCTGATACGGGGGGTGATGACGTGTTCGCCTCGCCTAAGGAGATGCTGAAGGCGATGCACGGTGATCGGGTAAGTGCCCGCATCGTCGGCACCGATCGGCGTGGCCGGCCCGAGGCGGTCATTCTGGAGGTGTTAGAGCACGCAAACCGCAATCTGGTTGGTCGGCTGGTCAACGAGCGCGGCATTCTTTTGGTGGTGCCAGAAGACCAGCGGATTAAGCATGACGTGATCGTCTCGCCTGCCGACACCATGGGCGCCGACCCAGGGCAGGTGGTCTCTATCGAGATCATTGATCCGCCGACACGCTATACGCCACCTGTTGGGCGTGGGTGGAGGTCCTGGGCGGTGTGGACGACCCCGGCATGGAGGTAGAGATTGCCGTGCGCAAGTTTGATGTGCCGCATACGTTTTCGGATGAGGCAGAGCGGCTTGCCAAGAAACTTCCCGATGCCGTTCGTGCAAAAGACCTGAAGGGGCGTATTGACCTGCGTGATGTGCCCTTCATGACGATTGATGGTGAAGACGCACGCGACTTTGATGACGCGGTCTACGCCGAGCCGATGGAAGGCTCTGGCTGGCGACTACTCGTGGCAATTGCGGATGTCAGCCACTACGTAGAAAGCGGTGACGCTTTAGATCGTGATGCCTTTCAGCGCAGCACATCGGTCTACTTCCCGCGCAGGGTGCTGCCGATGCTGCCGGAAAAACTAT
>JBDLRA010000056.1:0-6747 GCA_039800285.1 Pseudomonadota bacterium | reverse complement strand
GAACCACAAGGCGGGCCCACCTTCTTAAAACTGCTGGGACGCACACTCACAGAGCCGTCCGAGTTCATTCGCGCGTTTCTCGCCGACGAGTATCAGTCTGTCCTTGCCCGCTACCAAGAGGCGTTGTTCATGGCACTTCCCAATGTCCCGAAGTCAGAGATCGTCTGGCGCTTTCACTTTATGCTGGGGGCAACGGCGTATGCCATCGCTGGGACGGATAGCCTGCGCCTGATTACCGACTGGGCAGACACTGAAGAAGATCCAAAAGACGATGTCCACCACCTGATTCCCCGCCTGATGAGTTTCCTTGTCGGTGGCCTACGGGCACCCTTGCCCACCTTTGAAGAGCCGACCAAGCCAGTATCGGCAAAGCCCTCCCGCAAATCACCCCAGGCCCGCGCGGCCTAATTGTCGACCCATAAGGAGTTATTTATGACCACTTTGATTCTGCTCTTGCTCGCCGCCATCACGGTGACGCTGGTCATCCCCGCCATACGACGCCCGATTCTGTCATCGCTGATTTTTCGGGCTTTCCGCAAGGCACTGCCTGCGATGTCAGAGACAGAGCGTGCAGCACTCGAGGCGGGTACGGTCTGGTGGGAGGCGGAACTCTTTAGTGGCAAGCCTGACTGGAACAAGTGGACTACCGTCCCAACACCGAAGCTGACCGCAGAAGAGCAGTCGTTCATCGATAACGAAGTGGTCGAGGCCTGCAAACTCGTCCGTGAATGGGATGTCGCGTTCAAGGACCACGATATGCCGAAGGAAGCCTGGCAGTTCATCAAAGACAAAGGCTTTCTGGGCATGATCATTCCGAAGTCCTATGGCGGTCTTGGATTTTCTGCCTACGCACATTCAGAAATCGTCGCGCGACTCTCGACCCGATCGTCTCCGCTTGCCATCTCCGTGATGGTCCCCAACTCACTGGGACCGGCAGAACTGCTGCTGCATTACGGCACGGAAGAACAGAAAAACTATTACCTGCCAAGGCTTGCCAAAGGACTGGAAATTCCAGCGTTCGCCTTAACGAGTCCTTGGGCAGGATCGGATGCAGCATCTATTCCTGACAGCGGCGTGATCTGCGAGGGTACCTGGCAGGGCAAGAGAGTGATCGGAATGCGCGTCACTTGGAATAAGCGCTACATCACACTCGCGCCAGTCTGCACCATTCTCGGACTCGCGTTTCGTCTCTATGACCCAGACGGCCTTCTCGGCAACAAGAAGGATCTTGGCATCACCTGCGCCCTTGTTCCTCACGATCACCCTGGTGTTGAAATCGGTCGCAGACACATTCCGTTGAATACGTACTTCATGAATGGCCCCACGCAGGGGCAGGATGTCTTTATGCCGCTGGATTTCATCATTGGCGGCCCTCAGATGGCGGGTCAAGGCTGGCGCATGCTGATGGAATGTCTTGCGACAGGACGCGCCATCTCGCTACCCTCTTCGAACGCCGGGATCAGTCAGTTGGCTGCACGCGTGGTGAGCGGCTATGCCCGCATTCGTCAACAGTTTAAGACGCCGATTTCCCGTTTTGAGGGTGTTGAAGAAGCCCTTGCAAGAATCGCTGGTAACTCGTATCTCACCGATTCAGTCCGGACCTTATCGGCAGCGGCGATTGATCTGGGCCAGAAACCATCGGTGGTCTCAGCCATCGCAAAGTATCAGGTGACGGAAAAGGCACGCGAATCAGTGAACCATGCGATGGATGTGGTCGGCGGAAAAGGCATCTGTATGGGACCGGGCAATATTCTCGGGTTGGTCTATCAACAGATGCCGATCGGGATCACCGTCGAGGGCGCCAATATCCTGACCCGTAGCCTGATTCTCTTTGGTCAGGGCGCCATTCGCTGCCATCCTTTTCTGTTGAAAGAGATGCAGGCAGCCCAGCAGACCGACTGGCAAAAAGGATTGACTGAATTTGACCAGGCTTTCTGGAAACACATGGCCCATGTCGCAGGCAACGGTCTTCGTGCCATCAGTCATGGCATCACCGGCGGACGATTTGCCAGCAGCCCAGTCGGGGTTGCGCCGGAGATGAGCCGATACTATCGATCATTGGCGAGAACCTCTGCAGGATTTGCCTTCGTTGCGGATCTCTGCATGCTCATTCTTGGGGGAACACTGAAGCGCAAGGAAAAACTCTCGGCAAGGCTCGGAGATATTCTGTCCCAGATGTTCCTTATGTCCTGTGTTCTGAAGCGCTATGAGATGCAAGGCCGACTCCAGGAAGACCAGGACGTTGCGCGTTGGGCGCTCGAGGACTGCCAAGACAAGATTCGCATCGCCTTTGATGGCGTCTTCGCAAACTTCCCAATCGCCCCGCTAGGTCCTGTACTGAAGTGGCTACTCTTCCCGTCGGGCATTCCTGGGCAGCCTCCCTCCGACGCACTCGGCCATCGCGTGACACAGAAGTTTGCCAACGCAGGTCCTGCACGCGATCGACTCACGCAGGTCTGCGTGATCAACAAGCAGGTGGATGACCCAGTCGGGGTGATTGAGCTAGCCCTTGACGCGATGCTTGCCTGCGAACCCATTGAGGCAAAGATTCGTGCCGCAGAAAAGCAAGGACGCTTCCAAGCGGAACCCATGGCCAACGTTCGTGATCTGCCCACGCTCGCGGCACGTCTTGGTGTGATCACTGAAATGGAGTTTCAGGAAATGCAGAAGCGGGACGTGCTTCGCGATCATGTCATCCATGTCGATGACTTCCCATTCGAGATTCGTCCCTCTCTTAGCGCAACCATGACTGACCGTCACAAGCAGGCGGCCTGACGATGGCGTTTGCTCCCGTCTACCTCGTCGATGGTGCTCGATCACCGTTCCTAAAGGCGCGTGGCGCACCGGGGCCGTTTAGCGCCTCTGACCTAGCGACTCAAACGGGACGGGCGCTGCTGCTACGGCAGCCCTTTGCGCCGTCCGCCCTCGATGAGGTCATTCTCGGCTGCGCTGCCCCGTCAGTGGATGAGACGAATATTGGCCGTGTCTTAGCCCTTCGTCTGGGCTGTGGACACAGCGTGCCCGGTTGGACGGTCATGCGTAACTGCGCATCTGGCCTGCAGGCCATGGACTCTGCCATTCAAAGCATTCAGACAGGTCGTGCAAATTTGATTCTTGCAGGGGGTGTCGATGCGCTCTCACGAACCCCCCTGCTCTATTCAGACCAGATGGTGCAATGGTTCGCCCATATGGCTCGGGCAAAGACGCCGATTCAGAAACTGCAGCAGTTTCTGCGCCTACGCCCTGGACCACTCTTAAGCCCCGTCATCGGACTATTGCGTGGCCTAACCGATCCTGTTGTAGGTCTTTCGATGGGTCAGACCGCGGAAAATCTCGCCTGGCGCTTTGGCATTAGCCGACAAGAGATGGATGCTTTCTCAGTGCAGAGTCATCATCGTGCCGCACAGGCGCGCCAAGAGAAAGTATTCACAGAGATTGTTCCTCTCGTGAGCGCGAAGGGAGAAGTCTTTGAGGAAGACGACGGCATTCGGGATGACTCATCCGTCGAGCAGCTTGCAAAACTCAAGCCCGTCTTCGATAAGCCGTATGGCAACGTGACAGCAGGTAACAGCTCGCAGGTGACTGATGGCGCAGCACTCTGTCTCCTCGCGTCTGAGGAGGCCGTGAAACGTTACGCGTTAACACCGCTTGCGAGAATCACAGACCTGCAATGGTCAGGACTTGATCCCAGCGAAATGGGGCTCGGTCCGGTCCACGCCGCTACCCCCATTCTTGCCCGGCATCAGTTAGGACTGAATGATCTTGACCTCTGGGAGATCAACGAGGCCTTTGCCGCTCAGGTCATTGGCTGCATTCGCGCCTGGAAGGATGACGACTACTGTCGGTCAACCCTTCACCACGAACCACTGGGCGCACTTGATGAACACCGACTGAACATTCACGGGGGCGCCATTGCGATTGGCCACCCGGTCGGCGCCTCAGGGGCTCGTATCGCCCTTCACCTAGCCCACGCCCTGAAGGCAACGGGCGGACGCAAGGGCATGGCCGCCATTTGTATTGGCGGCGGCCAGGGCGGAGCTCTCTTGATGGAGACCTGCTAAATGAAACACTGGCATCCCATTACCGATCAAGATGGCATTGTCTGGCTTGGTCTTAGCACCGCAAACCCGGGGCTTAACACCCTCTCGAAAGATGTGCTGGAGGAGTTCACGCGTCTGCTTGACGGTTTTGACAAAGCCCCGCCCACGGGTCTGATTATTCATTCTGAAAAAGAGTCGGGGTTCATTGCTGGTGCAGACATCGAAGAGTTCACCACCCTCGATACCGCAGAAAAAGCAACAGAACTCGTGGCCCGTGGCTGGCACCTGATGAATCGTCTTGCACGCGTTCCTTACCCAACGCTCTCCCTCATCCGCGGGGTCTGTCTTGGCGGGGGTCTTGAACTGTCGCTTGCCTGCCGTTACCGGATTGCCGTCGACACGCCGGCCACACGTCTGGGTCTTCCAGAAGTGCTTCTTGGCATCGTGCCGGGGTGGGGTGGTATGCACCGACTACCAAAACTCGTGGGACCGCAGGCCGCCTTAGACATGATGCTTACGGCAAAGTCCGTTGATGCGCGTCGCGCGAAACGAATGGGCCTTGTCGATCTCGCTGTTCCCCCGCGACTCATGAATCGATCGGCACGCATGCTGGTCACCTCCGGCAAACCCGCAAAACGCGCGTCAGGGGTCGCCGCCCTGATGAATCATCCGATCGCACGTCCGTTTATCGCCGCCATGGCCCGCCGTCAGGTTGCAAAGCGCGCAAGCCGACAGCACTACCCGGCGCCTTACGCCATCATTGACCTCTGGCAGAAGACGGATGGGGATCCATTGAAAGCGCCTGCATTACTGGATCAGATCGTTCGATCCCCTACGGCAAGAAATCTTGTCCGAGTCTTTTTCCTTCAGGAGCGACTGAAAGGATTTGGCAAGGCAGCCGACCTTAAGATCCAACACGTGCACGTCATCGGCGCTGGTGTCATGGGCGGCGATATCGCTGCATGGTGCGCGCTGCGTGGACTACGGGTCACGCTGCAAGATCAGACCATGGCGCGCATTCAGCCAGCGCTGCGCCGTGCCAACGCCCTCTTTCAAAAGCGTGTCCGCGATCCGTTAAAGCGCCGTGATGTGATGGATAGGCTCATTCCCGACCCGCAAGGAAACGGTGTTGCGCACGCTGATCTGATCATTGAGGCTATCTTCGAGGACCTCAATGCCAAGCATGCGCTCCTTCAGGCGCTTGAACCACGACTGAAAGCAGACGCCATTCTGGCAACCAACACTTCCAGTCTGCGGATCGAGGATCTTCGCACCGTGCTAAAAGACCCTGCACGACTCGTCGGCATTCATTTCTTCAATCCGGTTGCGCAGATGCCACTTGTAGAGGTGATCAGCGCAGAGGGAACCTCACCGCAGGTCGTCACCCACGCGATGGGATTTGTACGCGCGATCGACAAGTTGCCACTCCCCGTCAAGAGCGCGCCCGGCTTTCTGGTCAATGCGGTCCTTGCCCCTTACATGCTGGCTGCAATGCGCGCTGTGGATGAGGGTCTCTCCCCAGCCGTCATTGATGCAGCGATGCGAGATTTCGGCATGCCGCTTGGGCCGCTAGAGCTCGTCGACACAGTCGGCTTAGACATTGCAATGGCGGCAGGCCAGGCACTTGCCAATGGCGCTGCGCCACCCGCCTGCCTTCTGTCCAAAGTCGAGCAAGGCCAGCTCGGTAAAAAAACAGGGCAAGGCTTTTACCGATGGGAAGACGGTCGAATCACAACACCCATCACAGCGGCGCCAGGACCAGATGGGCTCGCCACCAGACTGGTGACCCCACTCATCGAGCAGACACAACGACTGGTGAGCGAAGGCATCGTCGCGGATGCGGACTTGGCAGATGCCGGCGTGATTTTTGGAACCGGGTTTGCCCCCTTCCGTGGTGGCCCGCTCTATTGGCAATCAAAGACGACATAGGAGAGAACGTGGAGCCAATTCGAATTCAGAAAGCAGCCGTCTTGGGTGCCGGCGTCATGGGCGCACAGATCGCAGCCCATCTTGCAAATGCCGGATTCTCTGTAGAACTCTTTGACCTTAAAAGCGAATCGGGAACCCCAACCCAGATAGTTGATCAGGCCATTGATCGCTTAAAGAAACTCGAACCGTCGCCACTGGCAACCAGCTCGGTGCTTTCACGCATTCGTGCCGGCAACTACGATGATCATCTTGATCGCCTGAAGAACTGCGATCTCATCATCGAGGCCGTTGCAGAGCGTATTGATATCAAACGCAGCCTCTTCACGAAGATTGCGCCTGCGCTCTCCCCTAAGGCCATCATTGCGACAAACACCTCAGGGCTCTCGATCAATACGCTTGCAAAAGAGATTCCAGAATCCTTTCGACCGAACTTTATCGGCATCCACTTCTTTAATCCGCCACGCTACATGCCTTTGGTGGAACTGATCCCTACGGGCCAGACCCGACCAGAGGTGATTGATGCGCTCGAGGCCTGGCTCACACAACGGCTTGGCAAATCCGTCATTCGGGCAAAGGACACGCCCAATTTCATTGCCAATCGAATCGGGGTCTTCTCGCTCCTGGCCACGATGCGTCACACCGAAGCATTCGGCCTGGGACTTGATGTCGTCGACGCCCTCACAGGACCCCGGATTGGTCGCCCAAAGAGCGCGAGCTATCGGACTGTGGATGTCGTCGGTCTTGATACCCTGGGCCACGTTGTCGCCACCATGCGGGA
>JBDLRA010000055.1:0-7985 GCA_039800285.1 Pseudomonadota bacterium | reverse complement strand
CGACACGCAGTTTCAGTCATCCCGGTTGACGAGCGTCAATGCCTTTCCGCTCAGTGGCCGAATGCCAGGGTTTGTCTCATGGGATGACTTTGTTGCCTTTTTTGATCAGATGCGATCGCTTGGCATTGTGGAGTCTATGAAAGACTTTTACTGGGATCTCCGGCCAAAGCCGGAATACGGCACGATCGAGATTCGCGTCTGTGATGCGCCGCTCACTGTTGACCTTGCTGCCCAGCTTGCTGGCTATGCACAGTCGTTGGCCGCACATTACTTCGATCAGTTTGATGGTGTTCAGCCGGAGCATCCGGACGCTCCGAAGGTTCACAGCTATAACCGTTTCCAGGCCTGTCGGTTTGGGCTGTATGGCAAGGTGGTTGACCCAGAGTCCCGTGGTATTCAGCCTATCGGGGAGCGCATTCTCTCCACTATAGAGTCTCTGATGCCCGTTGCACGGGGAATTGGTGCCGAGTGGGCGCTCATTGCGTTGAAGTCGCGGGTTGAAAATGTCGAGACCGATGCCGACAAGATTCGGCGCGTTTTCCAAAGAACCGGGCACCTGAGCGAGGTCGTTAGACAATGTGCGTTAGACTGGTCCGGTTCTACCTATTAATGCGTTATCTATCCCCGGAGTGAATATGAATAAAGAGTTGTTTGATAAAGGATTAAAAACCCGTCGTGAAGTGCTTGGTGCTGATTACGTTGACAGCTCGATTAAGAACGCAGATGAGTTCAACATGGCGATGCAGGAACTCACGACCCAGTACTGCTGGGGTGACATTTGGAATCGCCCTGGATTGGACCGTAAGACACGCAGCTTCCTTAACCTGGCCATGCTGACGGCATTGAATCGCCCCCATGAGTTGAAGCTCCATATCAAGGCAGCGCTCAACAATGGACTTACGAAAGAAGAGATCAAAGAGGTTTTCCTGCAGGCAGCAATTTACTGTGGCGTACCTGCAGGAATCGATAGCTTCCGTTGCGCAAAAGAAGTCTTTAAAGAGCTTGGCGTTTAATTAACGAACTCGGCGCCTGATTTAAGCGGCCGATTCCGCTGTATCCCGGGCGTGCGCCCGGGCGCGAATCTCTTCTAGATCAGCCGGCGCGGGGTAGCGTCGGTCTGATTTCCCAGCCTTCGCCACCTGGCCTGGGCAGTCATGGCCGACCATCTCTGGTAAGCGCAGTGAGCAGGCAATTAGGGCGTCAAGGTTGACACCCGTGTCGCATCCCATCGTTTCGAACATGTGCACTAGATCCTCTGTGCAGACGTTGCCTGTCGCACCGGGTGCGTAGGGGCAGCCGCCTAGGCCACCGAGTGCTGCGTCAAACCGGGTGATGCCACACTGAAGTCCGACAAGCGCATTGGTAAGACCCATAGCGCGGGTATTGTGAAAATGAAGGGTTAGCTCGATGTCGCGCCAGCGCTCCATCAGTCCGTTACAGATTTGATCGACCTGGCCCGGATTGGCCATGCCGGTTGTGTCGCAGAGCGTAATTCCGGTTGCCCCTTGTTCAACAAACCAGTCGCCCAGGGCAATCACCTCTTGGGCGGGAACGTCGCCTTCCATGGGGCATCCGAATGCGGTCGAGATGGAGATATTGACTGCCGCTTTTCCTTTGGCTGCCTTGATGATTTCGGCGTGGACCCGTTTTGACTGCTCTCGGGTCATTCGGGTGTTGGCGAGGTTATGGGTCTCACTGGCAGACAGCACCAGGTTCAGTTCATCGACAGAGCATGTTAGCGCGCGTTCTGCTCCCTTCATGTTTGGAATCAAGGCGACATAGGTCACCCCCGGGTTTCGGTCGATGGCCCTCATGAGCTCTTCTGCGTCCCGTAGCGCTGGAATCGCTTTCGGGGAGGTAAATGACGTCACCTCGATTTTTTTAAGACCTGTCTGGCTGAGCGCATTGACCATGGCGATCTTCTGCTCTGTCGGCACAAAAATCGGCTCGATCTGGAGCCCATCACGCATCGCCACATCATGGATATGAATCTTTTGGCCGGCGAATCGACTGCCTCGTGTCATGGAATGCGACATTAGATGACTCCTTTGTTGCGAAGCTCGGATAGGGTGCTATCGGAGACACCGAGTGACTTGAGAACCTCCTCGGTATGCTGACCAAGCTCGGGTCCGCCCCCCTTAAACTGGCCAGGTGTCTTTGAAAGCTTGGGCACGACGCCTGGAACGAGGACGGAAGATCCATCCTGAAGGTTGATCCGTTTGAGCATGTCTCTTGCCTGATAGTGCTCATCAGCGACGATGTCCTTCACCGTATAGACACGTCCCGCGGGGATGCCGTTTTCGCCCATCAGTTTCAAAATCTTGTCCAGGGAATACTGGCTGGTCCATGCACCGATCGCCTGATCGATTTTCTCCATGTGCTCGACGCGACCGGGATTTCTTGCGAGCACCGGGTCATTGCCCAGGTCGTCACGTCCGATCAGTGACATCAGTCGTTTGAAGATGCTGTCGCCATTACCGGCAATCAGGACGTATTGGCCATCGTTACAAGGATAGGCGTTGGTTGGGGAGATTCCTTGAATGGCGCTACCGGCAGGTTCGCGGATCATGCCGTGACGATCGTACTCGGGCACGGCACCTTCCATCATGTTGAAGACGGACTCATAGAGCGCTACATCAATCATCTGACCCTGTCCGCCTTTAGCGTCCCGGTGATAAAGCGCCATCAGAATTCCAATCACGCCATGTAAGGCGGATAGTGAGTCGCCAATGCTAATCCCGGGCCGCACTGGGGCCTGCCCAGGCACGCCCGTAATGTATCTAAATCCACCCATGGCCTCTGCGACGACACCGTACCCCGCGAGATCCCGTAGTGGGCCCGTCTGTCCATAGCCTGAGATCCTAAGCATCACGAGTCTTGGATGTTCCTTCGCGAGCGTCTCGTAATCGAGCCCCCATTTCTCTAGGGTTCCTGGGCGAAAGTTCTCGATGATCACATCGGCCTCTAATGCAAGCTTTCTGACAATGGCCTGGCCCTCCGCCTGACGGAGGTCGATCGCCACTGATTTCTTGTTACGGGCCTGGACATGCCACCACATTGATGTGGTTCCCTCTTTGGTCCGCCAGGAGCGCAGTGGGTCTCCGGTGCCCGGTGTCTCGATCTTGATGACATCTGCACCGAAGTCACCGAGGGTCTTTGCCGCGAACGGGCCGGCGATAAGTGTGCCCATTTCAAGGACTTTCACACCGGAGAGAGGTAATTGGGCTGTCTGAGTCATAGGATTCCAGTCTAAGATTCCAGCATTTTAGACAGAAACGTCTTCTTCGAAGGGGGTCGTTAGATGGAGCGAAGTGCAGGCCATTGGGCAGCGGCATTGAGACGCGTGACTTCAGTATTTTTCCTCGGTGTTGTGGGTGCATCTGCGACGAGCGCCTCCGAGCCTGTCGAGGAGATTGTCTCGGTCAAAACACAGTCTGGCCATATTCAGGCTGGCGTCCTCTCAAGAGTTACCACATCGAGTCAGCCCACGAAGCTCTTGGTCGTCATCTCAGGGCACCCTGGCGTCACACGTCCTTTTGTGAACGCAACCGGTCGTATTCAGACCAAACAAGATGGAAACTTCCTTGTGCGTTCGAGGAAGTTTCTTGTCTCAGCGGATGTCGCAACACTGTTGCTGGACTGTCGAACCGATTTTGAGTCAGTCTGTCCTGATGACTACCAGGCGTCAGCGGCGCGCGTGGCAGACATTCAGTTGCTGATTGATCACGCGCGGTCAAAAATTCCCAGTCTTCTTGATCAATGGGCGGTATCGACTAGCCGCGGTGTGATTACAACTGCGGGACTGGCCAAGCATGCGCCCAGCCGCTATGCGGGGTTGATTCACACGGCAGGCACTTACGGAAAGGCGATGGATCAGGGGCTGACATTTGAGAAATCTTCTGTTGCGCAGTATTTCTTCCATCATCGCGATGATCCCTGTCCGATGACACTGCATGAGCACGCCCAGGCGGTCTCATCAAAGAACGGTCACTCGCTTGTGACCGTTATGGGCGGTGGTGGCTTTCGTGGTCAGCCCTGCCAGGCGTTTACCCAGCATGGCTTTACGGGTCAGGAGCAAAAGGTTGGCCTGGCGATTCGTGCGCTCGTTGAGACTGGGCGACCCGCATCAAGCTTGATTGAATAGAAGTCCCTTGGGGGAACGATGATCTCAACTGCCGATAAACTTCCCAGCCCCTATCGTAACGAGCAGCATGTTCTCGCACCATTAGTCACATCGCTGCAAAGCGCACTCGAATGGACATCTATTGAGCATGACGCCAAGCGTTGGCTAGCTGCGGTACGGTCGAGACCTGTATCGCTCTTTGCGGTGGAGTCTTTACTGAAGGAATATCCGATTTCAAGTAGCGAGGGGCTTGCGCTGATGCGACTTGCTGAGGCGCTACTTCGGATTCCGGATCTTGAGACAGCGATTGCTTTTACATCGGATCAGTTATCGAAGGCGACGTTTGCATCCGAATCGGACCGACTTTTAGTGGGACTGTCATCCACGGTCATTGGTCTTTCTCGCCGATTCCTGCCGCAGATGGATGGAGAGCAGGGTTTGCTTGGCCGTCTTGGTGCCCAGGTGGTGGTCTCAGCCGCCTTGCGGGCGGTGCAGTTGCTAGGAAGCCAATTCGTAATGGGAGAGTCGATCGGATCCGCACTTACCCGAGCAAGCACATCGCGACAGTCCTCGCACGAGTATCGCTACAGCTTTGACATGCTCGGGGAGGGTGCTCGTACAGAGGCGGATGCGACACGTTACCTGGAGGCTTATCAGGAGGCAATCCATGAGATTGCCTCTCAGGCCGATAAGACTCTGCCGCCAGAGAAGAAGGATGGCATTTCGATCAAGCTCAGTGCACTTCATCCGCGTTTTGAGACACTTCAGTCGGACCGTGTTTTTGATGAAATGGTTGAACGGATCTGGCTACTGTGTGATCAGGCAGCAGCATCGAGCTTAAATCTCACGGTTGATGCGGAGGAAGTGGATCGGCTTGAATTTTCACTCACGTTGATTGAGGCGATCCTTGATCGCATCGCCCGTCATCATCCGACTTGGAGGGGGTTTGGGTTAGCAATTCAGGCCTACCAGACGCGTGCCGTCGATCTGGTTGATTATCTGATCGCGGCTGCGCGGGAAAGGCGTTTACGTCTTATGGTACGTCTTGTGAAAGGGGCCTATTGGGATGCTGAGATCAAGCGGGCTCAAGAGATGGGGCTGTCAGACTATCCTGTGTTTACCGAGAAGGACCATACGGATATCTCTTATCTGGCCTGTGTCGATCGTTTGGTAAAAGCCAGCGACGTGATCTTTCCGCAGTTTGCGACTCACAACGCTGTAACGATCGCCGCGGTCTTACAGCTGGCTAAGCGTTCAGAGGCTGCTTTTGAGTTTCAACGTCTGCACGGCATGGGAGAGGAGGTCTACCGAGAGGTTCTTGCTGAATCGCCAAACCCCTGCCGTATCTATGCCCCCGTCGGCCATCATCGAGAGCTACTTGCCTATCTGGTTCGCCGTCTTTTAGAAAATGGTGCAAATTCCTCGTTTGTTCATCAGCTTGCAGATGCTTCAATCAGCCTTGATGATCTCGTGCGATCTCCTTTGTCATCTACAACAGAGACGCGACTACCCCTGCCATCTCAGCTCTACGGCAAGGATCGGTTAAATAGCCAGGGAATGGATCTGACGCAGGCGTCCGTAAGACAGCTACTTCAGCAGGCCTATGCGCAGGCAACGCCCTCTCGGCACGAGGAGACCCCGATCACAGCGCTTCCAATGATGTTTGAGCGGGCAAGGGGCGCCCAAGGGGTATGGGCAAGGCGACCTGTTTCTGAGCGCGCTGACATACTACGCAAGGCTGCGTCACAGCTTCAAGTTGAGATGCCGCGTTTTGCAGCCCACTTGGTCAAAGAGGCAAAGAAGTCGTGGGGGGATGCGGTTTCTGAGGTCCGAGAGACGATAGATTTCCTTCGCTATTACGCGACAGAAGCAGAGCGCATCATGCAGCCAATAACACTTCCGGGGCCGACGGGAGAGTCCAATCGTCTTCGTTTGACACCGCGCGGAGTCTGGGTCTGCATTAGTCCCTGGAATTTTCCTTTGGCGATCTTTACGGGTCAGATTGCTGCAGCCCTGGTCACGGGTAATGCGGTGTTGGCCAAGCCGGCGGAGCAGACGCCCCATATTGCTCTTCTTATGGCAGATCTTCTGCGTCAAGCAGGGGTCCCAGAGGATCTGCTGCAGATTGCGATCGGTAATGGTGAGACAGTCGGGGATGGTCTAGTCGGGGTCGATGGCATTGCCGGCGTGGTTTTTACTGGGTCAACCTCCGTTGCAAAGCTGATTCAGCGACGGATCGCCGCCAAAGATGGCCCGATCATTCCGCTGATCGCAGAGACGGGTGGTGTCAATGCTATGGTGGTCGATTCCACCGCACTCCCCGAGCAGGTTGTCGATGCGGTAGTTCAGTCTGCGTTCAGAAGCGCTGGTCAGCGGTGCTCATCGCTGCGCGTGCTCTGTCTACACGAAGAGATTGCCGACAGAGTGCTGGAGATGTTGGTGGGCGCGATTCGCTGTCTTGTCGTTGGCCGTCCCGAGCAATGGGATACTGATGTCGGTCCACTCATCGATGAGGGCGCGCGCCGGGCAGTTCAAAATGCAATTGATCAGCTGCGTTGCTCAGCTCGTCCAATTTTTCTCTTCGATCAGCCATGCGACGCGGCTGATTCCTTTGTCGGGCCTGCAATTTTTGAGATGACGGATCTCCAAGAGAACCGGGGGGAGATTTTTGGTCCAGTACTGCAGATACTGCGCTGGAAGGGAGACCCGTTAGCCTTAATTCACAAGATTAATGCACTCGGCTACGGGTTAACCTTTGGATTGCAAACTCGAATTGATCAGCGCATGGATCAATTGTCAGAAGAGGCCCTCGTTGGTAACGTTTACGTCAATCGCAATATGGTTGGCGCAGTGGTGGGCGTTCAGCCGTTTGGGGGGCGAGGCCTATCCGGCACTGGCCCCAAAGCAGGCGGCCCCCATTACCTGATCTCGTTTTGCCTTGAGCAGACCGTGACAGTCAACGAGACGGCCCTTGGGGGCAACGTTTCGTTGCTTGCATCTCTGCGGTAGACCGTCGCCGGCGATTTCCTGTTTGATGTTCGCGTCTGCACTCGGATTTATGCGCTAGCGGGTTCAAAGGCGTCCCAGGCAGCCAGAGCCTCTGCGCTGTACATCAGCGACGGCCCGCCGCCCATATAGACACAGACATTCAGCATTTCCTCGAGCTCTGCGCGGGTTGCGCCGAGCTTTCTTAACGCCTTGACATGAAACCCGATACAACCGGAGCAGTGCTGGCTGATCCCAATGGCAAGGGCAATCAGTTCCTTATTCTTTGCGCTGATGGCGCCCTCTGCCATCGCTGCCTGGGCCATCTGGGAAAATCCCGTCATCGTGGCAGACTGACTCTTGCGGTAGGGGCCGAGTGCCTGGTTAATGTTCTGGGTAAGTCCAAGGTGGTCAAAAGTGCTCATCGCAGGCTCCTTTAAAAGACATGATGTTTGGCTAGGACCGATTATCCTATCGTTCGCGCGCATACAGTTTGCGTCAGATCATCCGGAGGCGTTTTAATGATCACAGCGGTGGATAGTTTAGAAATCGAGATCCTTGTCGATAACACGACAGACATGCTCTCGAGTACCCCACCAGGCGTGGAGAGTGAGTCGGCGCGACTCTTTCGTCGTGGCGGCCGGATGACCGCGGGACGCTGCTACTGTTGTGCGGCCCATGGACTCTCCTGCTTAATCACTGCGCGTCGCGGTGAGAAGACGCAAACGGTGTTGTTTGATACGGGGCCGGAGGAATATGCCTTTGAGCGAAACGTCTCTCGGCTCGGGGTCGATCTTGGATCTGTAGATGCGATCGTTTTGTCCCATGGGCATTGGGATCACGCAGGGGCGCTATTGCTTGCGCTTCAGATGATTCG
>JBDLRA010000054.1:0-6648 GCA_039800285.1 Pseudomonadota bacterium | reverse complement strand
GACTCCGTCGGATGCCAAAGGACAACTTTTCTTTTTAAATCAATTGGTTAAGAGGTCTGGAGGAACTCTGTAGACACCCATAAACAGATTACTGGCGTCCCCTAGGGGATTCGAACCCCTGTACTCACCGTGAAAGGGTGATGTCCTAGGCCTCTAGACGAAGGGGACCTGAGAAAAACAGGTCAGAAAACGCCTTACTCTGACAAACAGCAACTGCAACATGCGCGACCCACAGAGTTCCTGGTGGAGCTAAGCGGGATCGAACCGCTGACCTCTTGCATGCCATGCAAGCGCTCTCCCAGCTGAGCTATAGCCCCAGGTGCTCTTTGTGTCATCGCCCAGCGAAACCTGCTTCTGGGACAACGCAAGCAAGCCCGCAATTTTAGGAGAATAATCTCGGAAAGTCCAATTTCCTTCGGAACCCCGACCCATGACAGCCCAGATCATCGACGGCCTTGCACTGGCCAAATCCCTGCGTGCCGAGGCGGCCAAGCGGGCCGCTGCCTGTGCAGCCAAATCCCGCCCACCCGGGCTCGCGGTCGTCCTGGTAGGGCAGAACCCGGCCAGCCAGGTCTATGTCCGAAATAAGGTAAAGGCCTGCGAGGAAGCCGGATTTCATTCACGACTGATCGAACGCACAGAGGACACGACCGAGCAGGATCTCCTGACGCTCATTCATACGCTCAACAACGACCCCGCCATTGACGGAATTCTCGTGCAGCTACCCCTGCCCCCGCACCTGAACTCCCACCTGGTGATTGAGGCGATCTCGGCGGACAAAGATGTCGATGGCTTTCATATCAGTAACGCAGGCGCCTTGATGACCGGCAAACCGCTTTTCCAGCCCTGCACCCCTTACGGTGTGATGAAGATGCTGGAATCCATCTCGGCCAATTTATGGGGCGCGAACGCTGTCGTTGTGGGGGCAAGTAACATTGTGGGCAAGCCCATGGCCATGATGCTCTTGGCCAAAGGAGCGACGGTCACGCTATGCAACAGTAAGACGCGAGCGCTGGAAGAACATACCCGCCGTGCGGACATTCTGGTTGCCGCCGTTGGCCGACCGAACCAGATTACGGCAGACATGGTCAAACCCGGTGCAATCGTGATTGATGTGGGAATTAACCGGCTATCTAATGGCAAACTTGCCGGCGATGTGGACTTTGAACGGGTTCGTCAGGTCGCAAGCGCCATTACGCCAGTCCCTGGTGGGGTTGGCCCGATGACGATTGCCATGCTGCTCACAAACACTCTTGAATCTGCTGAACGAAAACTCCTTTAATCCAATGACAACCAACGCCCTTCTTAAAGATATTCTCGATCCAAAAGCACTCCCCCGGTACGACCTGATCGCACCTGAACAGGTAGCGCCTGCAATCGACCAACTCCTTGCGGACGCCCGTGCGGTCCTGGCGAAGGTCACGGACGCCGCAACACCCCTGACCTGGGACGCGGTGATGGAGCCTCTAACAGATGCGACTGAGCGTCTGTTTCGAGCCTGGAGCGCAGTCCATCACATGTCTGGGGTCATGGACTCGCAAGAGTGGCGCGACGCCTTGAACAGTCGGCTTGCTGAAGTAACTGCCTTTTCAACGGACATTGCCCAGAATCCCGCACTCTTTGCCAAGACAAAGGCACTGCACGCCGCACTAGAGAAGTCGAAAGGATCTGCCGCACGTATTCGGGCGTTACACAACTCACTTCAGGCATTCAAGCTTGGGGGCGCTGAACTGTCTGATGGCGACAAAAAAACCTTTGCCGATCTATCAGCACGTCTGGCCATGCTGAACCAGAAGTTCTCAGAACAGCTACTCGACAGCACCAACGCGTCAATCATTCACGTGACCAAGGAGTCACGCCTCGCGGGCCTGCCCGAGCATGCGATTGCGGCGGCCGCTGCTGAGGCAAAGAAACGCGAGATGACCGGCTGGGTCTTTACCCTTCAACACCCCAGCGCAAGCCCGGTCATGCAGTTTGCAAAAGACCGAGAGCTTCGCGAAGAGGTCTATCGCAAGCAGGCCGTTCGCGCATCCGAAATCGCTTCAGAAGGTGCACAGAACAACAACGGCCCCATCATGGGCGAGATTCTGATGCTGCGTCAGCAGCAGGCAGCGTTACTGGGCTATGCGAATGCGGCGGAAGTATCCCTCGCACCGAAGATGGCAGACACCCCTTCACAGGTGATCGACTTTCTGATGAATCTGGCGCAAAAGGCGCGCCCATCGGCATTACGTGACCTGGATGAAGTCAGAGCCTTCGCCAAGGCGCAGCTTGGCTTAGACACGCTGGAAGTCTGGGATATCCCATACGCCAGTGAACAACTTCGCCAGTCTCGTTACGCCTTCTCGGAAGACGAAGTCCGTCAATACTTCCCGCTACCCCGCGTGCTGCAGGGCCTATTCAAAGTCGTGAAGACCCTGTTTGATGTCGAAATCAAACCAGTCATTGGGCTTGCTCCCCTGCCCGTCTGGCATCCAGATGTGCAACTGTTTGAAGTTCAACGACAGCACCAGACCATCGGGCACGTCTATCTGGATCTGTATGCCCGCAGCACCAAACGAGGCGGTGCCTGGATGGATGACTCGCGTGGCAGACGGATGCGTCAATCGATGGGCGCCCTTCAGACACCTGTTGCGCTACTCACGTGTAACTTTGCATCGCCAGTGGGCGGCAAACCTTCAACCCTAACGCATGACGATGTGATCACGCTCTTTCACGAGTTTGGCCACGGGCTTCACCACCTGCTCACCCAGGTGGAAGAGCTCGAGGTCTCTGGGATCAATGGTGTTGAGTGGGATGCGGTGGAGCTGCCCAGTCAGTTTATGGAGAACTTCTGCTGGGAATGGGAAAACCTGTCTCATATGACATCGCATGTGGACTCGGGTGAACCGTTACCGCGCGCGCTCTACGACAAGATGGTGGCCGCCAAGAATTTCCAAAGCGGTCTCTTTATGCTGCGTCAGCTTGAGTTCGCACTCTTTGACATGCAGATCCACATGGCGCTCAAACCGGATGCAAAGACAGATCCGATCAAAGTAGGCCAAGAGATTGAATCCGTCCTGTGGCAGGTTCGCGAGAAAGTCGCGGTGATTCGTCCGCCAGCATTTAATCGATTTGCACAGAGCTTCTCGCATATTTTTGCAGGTGGCTATGCGGCTGGCTATTACAGCTACAAGTGGGCAGAAGTGCTCTCGGCAGACGCCTATGCAGCCTTTGAAGAAGCGGGATTCGAGAAGTACGGCCAGATCGGTCAGAAATTCTGGCAGGAGATTCTGTCGCAAGGCGGCTCGCGCCCAGCGATGGATTCGTTTAAAGCGTTCCGTGGCCGCGAGCCCAAGGTAGAGCCCCTGCTTCGACACAACGGACTGATCTGATCGCGTGCAGTTTCGGATCGCCACCTGGAATGTCAATTCGCTGCGCGTGCGCCTTGCGCACGTGCTCGATTGGCTGTCGGCCGATGGGGCCGACCTGCTGGGCCTGCAGGAAACCAAACTTGTTGATGAGAAATTCCCTCGCGCAGAGATCGAAGAAGCCGGGTTTCATGTGGTCTATGCAGGTCAGCCCACCTATAACGGTGTCGCGATCCTGGCAAGGAAAGCTGTCTTTGAATCGCCCGCCAATGTCGTCATCAACAACCCGTTATTCCCAGACGAACAGGTTCGGATTATCGGCGCCGACCTCAGTCTGATTGGATCCCCCGCGAGCGCACCACTGCGATTCCTGAGTGTCTATGTGCCCAATGGCGCGGCAGTCAACACCGATAAGTACGACTACAAAATGCGCTGGCTTTCCGCGCTTCGCGAATACCTAGCGCAGCAGATCGCTGCCTATCCAGAACTCGCCGTTGTTGGTGACTACAACATCGCTCCGGAAGATCGCGATGTGCATGAGCCAGAGCTTTGGCGAGATCAGGTGCTCTGCTCAGGCCCCGAACGCGCCCACTTTCAAAGCCTTCTGGACCTAGGACTGAAAGATGCCTTCCGTCTTCATGATCAGCCAGAATCGCTCTTCTCATGGTGGGACTATCGACAGGCAGCATTTCGACGCAACCGCGGCCTTCGTATCGATCATCTGCTGCTCTCGCAGACCTTGGCCGATCGGTGCGCAGCAAGCGGAATAGATACGGCACCACGAAAACTAGATCAGCCTTCCGATCACGCACCCGCCTGGGCAATACTACAGTCCCAGAAGTAGCACAATAAGCGCATGAGTACTTTTCCGCTTAGCGCGCTGCTTATCGGACTCTGGTCAACGGGACATTGCCTTGCGATGTGTGGTGGACTTGCCGTCGCCGCGGGCCAGACGAATCGTCGTCAGCTCAACGCTTCAGGCCCTCAGCGTGGGATGGTGCTTGCAGGCTGGCAGCTAGGCCGCGTACTCAGCTACACCTTCATGGGATTCATGGTCGGGGCTTTTGGCGCGTTTTTCCTTGCGCAGGCGCCTGTGGTCATCATTCGTCAGACGGCATTTGTCATGGCCAACCTGATGCTGATTGCACTTGGGCTTCATGTGGCCCAGCTCTGGAGCGGCATTGTTCAACTCGAGCGGATCGGACAGATTGTCTGGCGCTGGGTTCAGCCACTGGCAACCGCAACTCTTGTGCCTCAGACCCCCGGTCATCCGCAGCCAGTGAAGGAGACCCTCCGGGCCATGCGCGCAGGCGCGATCTGGGGATGGCTTCCCTGTGGGCTCGTCTACAGCATGCTGGTCACAGCATCTGTGTCCGGTTCTGCAGCAAATGGCGCGCTATGGATGCTCGCCTTTGGTCTTGGCACGATGCCCGCGCTCTGGATGACCTCAATGGTCTCGAATCGACTGACCGATCAATTCCGAAAGCCTGTCGTTCGAAAATCAGCAGGACTACTCATCATCGCATTTGGCCTATGGGGGCTTCTACGGGCGACCGGTCTGATTCAGGTCGACTGGTTTGACGCCTTCTGTATTGGTGGTGGAACCTTTTCGTAGTGATGACGAAAGAATCGATTTACCCCTCCACCACTGCAGATAGCTGCTTTCACTGTGGCGAACCCGTGCCCGAGGGCAGTCTCTGGCAGGTCGCCATCAACGGTCAGCCGCGCCGCATGTGTTGTATCGGATGCCAGTCGATTGCCCAGGCGATTGTCGATGCAGGCGCAACCAGCTATTACGACCAGCGCACTGATCACGCCCTTGATATCAAGACACTCGAGTCCCTGGCGCCCTGGACAACGCTACTGGACGATCCCGACTGGACCGCCCAACATGTCAAAGCGTCAGATCAACAGGCGCAGACAACCCTGGTGATTGAAGGACTTCGATGCGGGGCCTGTGCCTGGTTGATTGAAAAGATTTTGATTCAGACCCCTGGCGTGATGAATGCCCGCGCTAATGCGACAAACGCACGGCTTGCAGTCACCTGGAATCCGCAACAGACCTCTCTTTCTGCGATCGCCGGAAAAGTCTCAAGGATCGGATACGCACTCCTACCCATCGGCTCTGCCCCGCTGGAGACCTCACGTCGACAATCAGATCGACTAGCACTCAGACGCCTCTTTGTCGCAGGGCTTTCGTCAGCGCAGATCATGATGTACGCCTACCCGGAGTACCTGGAAGGCGGTGCACTCGATGACGATATTCGTTCACTGATGCGAACGGCAAGCATGCTGATCACCGTGCCCGTCATGGTCTACAGCGCGACGCCATTTTTTGAATCCGCCTGGCGAATGCTGAAACAGCGCCGGCTCGCTATGGATGTCCCAGTTAGTCTTGGACTCTGGATTGCCTTTGTCGCGAGCATGTGGGCCTGGTGGACAAACCAAGGCGAAGTCTATTTCGACTCTGTGTCGATGTTTGTTTTCCTTCTCTTAGGCTCTCGATGGATTGAGGCACGAATTCGCGCCCGCACATCGGCACAGCGTGAACGACTCGCAACAGCCATTCCGGTACTCGCCCATCGCATCGCGCCAAATCCAGGGGATGTGGCCGCCTGGGCGTTACGTCCAGGGGATCGTGTTCTTGTGAAATCAGGCGATCGTATTCCCGCTGACGGAGTCCTGATGTCAGCGCTCACAGATGTCGATAATGCCTGGCTCACGGGGGAGTCACTACCAGTCCCCGTTCGATCAGGTGAACGTGTCAATGAGGGCGCAATCAACCTCGGCCCCGAGATCGAACTCCGCATCGACACATCTGTTGCAGACGGCACGCTATCAAGACTCTCGCAGCTTGCTGAGCAGGCCGCAGCGGATCGCCCTGACTGGGTGAACTGGGCCGATCGACTCGGGGCCTGGTTTACCGCAGGTATTCTGTTGCTCACCGCAGGCCTCATCGCAGGGTCCATCGTGATGGGACTCACAACGCAGGAGTGGCTACCCTCGGTGATCGCTGTTCTGGTCGTCACCTGCCCGTGTGCACTCTCGATGGCCGGTCCTGCCGCTTATGCAGCGGCACTTGCACGGCTGCTTGAATCCGGCGTTGCTATCTCAAGTGCGCAGACACTCGAGCGACTAACAGCAATTACCGATGTCATTTTCGATAAGACAGGGACTCTGACCGAGCCGATGCAGTCTCGTGTCGTCATGCACTGGGGCGATGCAACCCTCTGGCCAACAGTACTTGCGATCGCATCTGAAAGCCGCCACCCAATTGCGATGGCAATCGCAAGCGCCG
>JBDLRA010000053.1:0-21702 GCA_039800285.1 Pseudomonadota bacterium | reverse complement strand
TGATGTTAAGGCAGCGGTTTATACCTTTATGTCTCAACTCACTTAATCACTTTTTTAGGAGATGGAACCATGTGGAGAATATGGCGCCTGTTCGATCCGCTCCGTGCTTTAGCAGCACAGGCGGTGTTTTTGTTCGGCCTCGCAGCAATGATTCACTTCATTCTGCTGTCAACCGAGCGCTTCAATTGGCTGGACGGCAAGACCCAGGCAGAGATCAAGGCTGCGAAAGCAACCCCAGCTCCTGCTGCGTCACCCAAGTAAGTCGTTGTAGAAAAAGCAGAGCGCGCTTGGGTTCGGACTCAGCGCACTCTGCGATTTGAACTGGAGAATTTAAATGGCGATGCTCAGTTTTGAAAGAAAGTATCGTGTCCGAGGCGGAACCCTGGTTGGCGGGGATCTGTTTGACTTCTGGATAGGGCCCTTTTACGTTGGCTTTTTCGGAATTACGTCGGCCTTTTTTAGTGTGCTGGGCACGCTGCTCATTATCTGGGGCGCTTCACAGGGGCCAACCTGGAATCTATGGCAGATTAATATTGCTCCCCCGGACCTGAGCTATGGCCTAGGCTTTGCGCCGCTCTTGCAGGGCGGGCTTTGGCAACTGATCACGATCTGTGCGATCGGGGCATTTGGATCATGGGCCCTTCGAGAGGTGGAGATCTGCCGAAAGCTGGGGATGGGTTATCACGTGCCGATTGCTTTCAGCATGGCCGTGTTTGCTTACGTGACCCTCGTTGTGATTCGGCCCGTGTTGATGGGCGCCTGGGGACATGGATTCCCTTACGGCATCCTGAGTCACCTCGACTGGGTGTCGAACGTGGGCTATCAGTACCTGCACTTCCATTACAACCCAGCACACATGCTGGCGATTACCTTGTTCTTTACCTGCTGTCTTGCGCTTGCAATGCACGGTGGCCTGATTCTTTCGGCGGCCAACCCGAAGAAGGGTGAGGTTGTTAAGAACTCCGATCACGAGGACACATTCTTCCGCGACACCATCGGCTATTCCGTTGGCACGCTGGGGATCCACCGTCTTGGTCTCTATCTGGCACTTGGCGCTGTGTTTTTCAGCGCGGTTTGTATCGTCATTAGTGGTCCATTCTGGACGCGCGGTTGGCCCGAGTGGTGGGGTTGGTGGCTGAACCTGCCGATCTGGTCATAGGTCGAGAGCGATCAGGAGAACAACATGCAATATCAAAATTTATTTACACAGATTCAGCCGGTCAGTAAGCCTCACGACGGTGTGCCGCTGCAAGGCCCCGACAACAATGAGCGCATTATCAAACCGTTCTTGGTTCACCTCGCCGGTCGCCTCGGTAATGCGCAGATTGGCCCACTTTACTTGGGCAAAGTCGGCATTGCGTCTGCCTTCTGTTTCATCATCGCGTTCACCATCATGGGCTGGAACATGCTCGTGCAGGTGAATTACGACCCGATTCAGTTTGTACGACAGCTCTTTTGGCTCTCACTAGATCCCCCCGCACCAGAGTACGGATTAAAGCTCGCCCCGTTGAGTCAGGGTGGATGGTGGAATATTGCGGGCTTTTTTCTGACCGTATCGATTCTGCTCTGGTGGGTTCGTGTCTATCGCCGTGCACGTGCACTCGGGATGGGAACGCATATCGCCTGGGCATTTGCCGCCGCGATCTGGCTCTACCTCGTCTTAGGATTTTTTCGCCCGCTTCTCATGGGGAGCTGGTCAGAAGGCGTGCCGTTTGGGGTCTTCTCTCACCTCGACTGGACGGCCGCATTCTCCATTCGGTATGGGAACCTGTTCTATAACCCGTTTCATATGTTGTCGATTGCCTTCTTGTATGGATCAGCGCTGCTGTTTGCCATGCACGGTGCAACCATTCTTGCGGTGAGCCATTACGGCGGTGATCGTGAAGTCGAGCAGATTGTTGATCGTGGTTCCGCCTCGGAACGTGCTGCGCTTTTCTGGCGTTGGACGATGGGTTTTAACGCCACGATGGAATCGATTCACCGCTGGGCCTGGTGGTTTGCTGTGCTCTGTCCGTTGACAGGTGGCATTGGCATCCTCTTGACCGGCACAGTCGTCGATAACTGGTACCTCTGGGGTGTGAAGCATGGCATCGCACCGCCATATCCCGATATGTGGGGAGTGCCATTACCTGATCCCGCCAGTGTGCAAGGAGCCAAATGATGATCTTTAATCGAACCGCATGGATGGCGATGATTGTCGCGGCCTCTGCACTGCTTGCAGGCTGTGAGCGTCCTCCTGTTGACGCAGTCCAAAAGGGCTTCCGCGGCACCGGCATGGAACTCGTCTATAACCCTCGGACCTTGGCAAAGGAGGCCTCGCTGCACACGGCCCCGGAGCCGATCCCCGAGGCAGACAAGAGTGGTCCGCGTGCAAGTCAGGTCTACAAGAACGTCAAAGTGCTTGGCAACCTGAGCGTCGCCGAGTTCACCCGCACGATGATCGCGATGACCCAGTGGGTGGCGCCAGAGCAAGGCTGTGTCTATTGCCACAACCCGCAGAACTTTGCCGACGATTCTCTGTACACGAAAGTGGTTGCACGTCGGATGACCGAGATGACCCAGCATCTGAATGCGGCGTGGAAGAATCACGTTGCTGGAACAGGCGTTACCTGCCATACCTGTCACCGTGGTCAGCCGGTCCCGAACGAAATCTGGTTCAAACCGTCTGATGCCAAACTGGCAAAGGGACTGCTTGGTCAACGTAATGGCCAGAATGAACCGGTGATGTCAGTTGGTCTGAGCTCGCTTCCCAAAGATCCGTTTACGGCCTACTTTGAGAAGGACACGCGCATACGTCAGATTGCTCAGACAGCGCTGCCCCAGGGGATCAATAGCAATGGATCTTCCATTCAGGCAACCGAGGCGACCTATGGACTGATGGTCCATATGTCTAAGGGTTTGGGCGTGAACTGCAGCTACTGCCACAACTCGCGCAACTTCTCGGACTGGGAGCAGAGCCCCCCGCAACGAACAGTCGCCTGGCACGGGATTCAGATGGTGCGTGAACTCAATAATGAATTCATGACCCCATTAACATCCGTATTTCCTGCCGCGCGATTAGGCCCGACGGGCGATGTTGCCAAGGTGAATTGCTCGACCTGTCACCAAGGCGCCTATAAGCCACTGTATGGGACATCAATGGCCCAGAGCCATCCTGAACTTCAGGGGCCGGTTGCCAAGCTGATGAATATGAAGACAAATCCTGCCGGCGCAGCAACGAAGTAGCCGGCATCTTCCCCTCCTTCTCAGACCATTCAACGGATGTCCCCCATCCGGGTCTTGGAGGTGACGCCCAAAGGCTCCCCCCTTTGGGCGTCTTTTTTTGATGTGGTTCAAGAATCCCAGCGCTAGCGCGTCTGCAGGCTAAGACAGGATCGCATTGTTGACCTGTATCAAGCACTTTTAGAAGCCCATTACCCATACTGCAGTCGTTCTGAATGACGGGTGTTTCCCATGACAATGACGATTGAAAGTTTTGGTGTTGATGAGGCGTTGATTCGTCGATTCGATATTCCAGGACCGCGCTATACCTCTTATCCCACTGCTGACCGTTTTCACGAAGGGTTTGATGCCCAGGCCCATGCGAAGTGGCTGGATCATCGTGACCGAATTGAACGCGACAAGCCCTTGTCGCTGTATGTTCACCTGCCGTTCTGTGCGTCGATCTGCTATTACTGCGCCTGTAACAAGGTGATCACTAAAGATCATTCACGCTCAGCGAAGTACATCGAATACCTCGAGAAGGAAGTTCGACTTCAGACCTCCTATTTGCCGAATAGCCGTTATGTGACCCAGATGCACTTTGGCGGAGGCACCCCGACGTTTCTCAATACGGAGGAGCTCTCCCGACTGATGCGCATACTGCGTAACAACTTTTATTTTGCGCCAGATGGGGAGTATGCGATTGAGATTGACCCCCGCTCTGCAGACCGCAAAGTGATTCATTTATTGGCTGATCTTGGATTTAATCGAATGAGTATTGGTGTCCAGGACTTCGACGAAGCGGTTCAGCGTGCCGTACACCGCATTCAGCCTGCTGAAATGACGATGGCAACACTGGAGGCTGCGCGGGAGAGCGGCTTTGAGTCGATTAATCTTGATCTGATCTATGGCCTTCCCAAGCAGACACCAGACGGGTTTAGTCGTACGCTGGACCAGGTCCTTGCGGCTTCGCCGGAACGCATTGCGCTATACAGCTATGCCCATCTCCCAGAGCGATTCAAACCACAGCGCCGAATCAATCCCGAGGATATGCCCACGGCAGACACAAAACTCGAGATCTTCTTTTTGGCGATGAATCGTCTCTTAGATGCGGGGTATGTCTACGTCGGTATGGATCACTTTGCAAAAGCCACGGATGAGCTTGCGATCGCCCAGCACCGAGGTAGTTTGCATCGAAATTTTCAGGGGTACACCACCCGGGCTGAATGCGACCTGTTGGCCCTTGGCGTTTCCTCGATTAGTAAGATTGGTGCATCGTATAGCCAGAACTTCAAGACGTTGGATGAGTATTACGCCGCGCTCGATGCCGGTGTACTTCCCGTAGCGCGAGGAATGGAACTCAGTCATGATGACCTCATTCGTCGTGATGTGATCATGTCGCTGATGTGTCAGAGCACGGTGAGTCTCACGGCGATTGAGGATGCGCATGGCATTCAATTCCGGGACTACTTTGCGAAAGAGCTCGACGCTTTGTCACTCTTTATCGACGAGGAAATGCTGGATCTTCTTCCAGATGAAATTCAGATTAGACCGAAGGGACGTTTTTTCGCGAGGGCTATCAGTATGGTGTTTGACCGATATTTTCAGTCACAGATCAATCCCAATCGGTTTTCCAAACTGATCTGAAGCAGGTTTGTCGTCTCCTGACACCCGGCGATTGCCGGGTTTTTTATTCGCCGAGATAGGCTCTTCGGACTGCTGGATCGTCGAGCAAGGCTTGCCCTGATGCGCTTGCCGTAATCATTCCCGACTCCATGATGTAGCCCCGATCAGCAATCTGGAGGGCGAGGCGGGCGTTCTGTTCGACCAACAGGATCGTGACGCCGGACGCGGAGACGGATCGAATCACCTCGAAGATTTTTTCAACCATGACGGGCGATAGTCCCATTGAAGGTTCGTCGAGTAGAAGCAGTCTTGGTTCCGCCACGAGTGCCCGGGCCATCGCAAGCATCTGCTGCTCACCGCCAGACAATGTCCCCGCAAGCTGCTTGAGCCGTTCCTTCAGTCTTGGAAAGAGAGCGAGTTGTTCATCGATGGCCTCGGCAATCGCCTTTGTGGAGCCGCTTGCCTGCGCGTGGTGTCCTGGTCCGCGGCAGTACGCCCCCATTTGAAGGTTCTCTAAGATAGTCAGCCGTCGAAAGATTCCACGTCCCTCGGGCACCATCACAAGCCCTCGCTCTGACAGGGCGTGTGACGGCGTCTGTGCGAGCGACTCTCCGCGATAAAGAATCTCTCCCTCTGAGATCGGCACAAGACTCGTCATCGCCTTGAGCGTGGTCGTTTTTCCTGCGCCATTAGCGCCGATGAGCGTCACGAGCTCACCCTGACGGACCGTGAGTGAGATCCCTTTAATCGCCTGGATGCCGCCATAGCGCACCTTGACACTACGGAGTTCACACTCAACTGGTCGGCTATCCATGCGTGACCCCCGATCCGAGATAGGCCTCGATGACAACCGGGTCATGGCGCACGTCGCTGGGCAGCCCGGTTGCGATGACTCGACCGTAATCCAATACAGTGACGCGGTCACAGAGTCCCATGACCAGCTTTACGTCATGCTCGATCAGAAGAATCGTCTTGCCGTCTTGCCGGATTTTTTCGAGTGTCTCTCGGAGTGCATTTTTCTCCGTGGCATTCATCCCGGCAGCTGGTTCGTCCAGTGCCAACAGCGTGGGCTCAGTGGCAAGCGCGCGGGCGATCTCAAGGCGGCGTTGATCCCCATAAGACAAGGTCTTGGCAGTTGCATCGGCAAATCGCTCAATCCCTAGGTAGGCGAGCAGCGCGCGTGACTCCTCCCGGATTGCTTTTTCGCTGGAGCGAAACTGACGGGTACGCAAGATAGCACCGATGACACCTTGATGCAGACCATGGGTGCGGAGATACCGACCGACCATGACATTCTCAAGCGCGGTCAATTCAGGAAAGAGTCGAATATTCTGAAACGTTCTCGCAATGCCTGATGCCGTTACCTGATGTACGGAACTCGGGCGATAGGGAACCCCATTGAGCAAAAACTCCCCCCTATCGGGAGTGTAAAGACCTGTGATGACATTGAAGAAAGTTGTTTTGCCTGCCCCGTTTGGTCCGATGAGTCCAAAGATCTCGCCAGCATGAATCTTAAGGCCGACATCGTCTAGCGCAACGAGCCCACCAAAGCGTTTGCAAGCACCCGTTACGGAGAGTCGAGGTGTTGGGTTCATAGTGCACGCCTCGGGGCGAGAAGTCCCCGTGGTCGATAGAGCATGATGACAATCATCGAGAGACCAAAAAGCAGCATTCGTAGCGCTTCTGGCGCAATGAGCTCCTGACCGAAAAGCGTCTCCTGCAGAGGGCGCGCGACATATCGGAGTATTTCCGGAATCGCATAGAGCAGGATCGCACCCAGGATGACGCCGGGGACATAGCCCATGCCACCAAGCACAACCATGGACACAATGACGATGCTCTCCATCAGGACAAAGCTCTCTGGGGAGACAAACCCTTGGAAGGCGGAGAACATGGCTCCGGAGATGCCGCCAAAGGATGCCCCCATCGCAAAGGCCAGTAGCTTGATGTTGCGGGTATTGATGCCCATCGCCTGCGCGGCGACCTCGTCTTCGCGAATAGCGACCCAGGCACGACCGATGCGTGAATCTTGCAGACGTACGGTGACGATGATGATGACAACCGTCAGAACCAGGAACAGGTAGTAGTAGAGTTGTACCGAAGGAATGCTGATTCCCAAGAAGGTCAGTGACTTTCCAAGGTTGACGCCGGCGATGCTGATGGGATCGATATTGCTGATGCCTTGTGGGCCATTGGTTAGGTTGATCGGGGCATTGAGATTGTTGAGAAAAATGCGAATGATCTCGCCGAACCCCAGCGTCACGATCGCCAGATAGTCGCCGCGAAGTTTTAGGGTTGGCGCGCCAAGAAGTACGCCAAAAAGTGCTGCAATCGCGGCTGAAATCGGAATGACCATCCAGATGGAGTTATGGAGTCCGTCTGGAAATGTTGCCCGTATCCAGGCGAACTGTTCGAACAGGTGCGGCGATGCGAGTAAGGCATACAGATAGGCCCCGACTGCATAGAAGGCGATATACCCAAGGTCAAGCAGTCCGGCATAGCCCACGACAATGTTGAGACCTAGCGCAAGCATGATGTAGAGCATGGCAAAGGCCATGATCCGAATCCAGGCGTTACCGGCGATCCCCGCAACAAAAGGCAAGGCGATTAAGGCCATTCCGATGACCAGCGCCGCAATGACCGCGTTTCGGCGCGTCATGGGAATCGAGACGTTTCCCCAGTGCATGCCTAGGCTCGGTCAGCAACACGTTCACCCAAGAGTCCTGATGGGCGAAACACGAGTACAAGGATCAAGACCGCAAACGCAAAGATGTCTTGATAGTGACTACCAAGAAAACCGCCGGTGAGGTCACCGATGTATCCTGCACCAAGGCTCTCGATGACGCCCAGAAGCAGTCCCCCAAGGACTGCGCCACCGAGATTGCCAATGCCTCCTAAGACAGCCGCGGTGAACGCCTTGAGTCCCAGAAGAAATCCCATGGTGAACTGGGCGATGTTGTAGTTCATCCCCACCAGAACCCCTGCGATCGCTGCAAGTGCAGCGCCCATGATGAAGGTGGCGGTGATCACGCGATCAGGATTGACCCCCATGAGGCTTGCGAACTGAGGGTTTTCCGAGACGGCCCGCATGGCTCGGCCTAGACGAGAGCGGTTGATCAGAATGAGTAGCCCGGTCATGACCAGTGCTGCAACGACCAAAATCAGCACCTGTTTGGGCGCGAGCAACGCACCAGCGATCTCAAAGGGTGTTGTCGGTAGCAGGTCCGGAAAGACGCGGGGGTTGGGTGACCAGATGATCATCGCCAACGTCTGCAGAACAATAGAGACACCAATGGCCGTGATCAGCGGGGCAAGTCGCGGCGCGCGACGAAGTGGTCGATAGGCGATGCGCTCAATGGCAGCGGAGAGGATCATGCAGACGGCCATTGCCATCAAGGTTGCGATCGCCAGTTGCAACAACAACGGGGTACCGGGGAATAGTGTGTTGATCAGTCCCAATACGGTGAGCGCGACCATGGCGCCAATCATGAGGACATCACCATGGGCGAAGTTGATCAGCTGCAAGATGCCATAGACCATCGTGTAACCGAGTGCGACAAGTGCATAGACACTGCCGAGCACAAGGCCGTTGAGGATCTGCTGAAGGAGCGTCTCGATGGTCGTTCTCGAGGGTCAAAAAAAGAGAGGTGACGGCGGACCGTCCCTCTCTTTTGTCGGGGTCAGTTACTGAATGACCTTGAGGGTTTCCCGCTTGCCGTCCCGATAGGTGAAGAGCGTTAGCGTACCGCCCTTGATATCGCCCTTTTCATCAAAGGCGATCGGACCCGTCACGCCCTCATATTGGATCTTGGCAAGCTCTGGCAGGTACTTTGCCGGTTCCGTCGAGTTGGCCTTCTTCATGGCTTCGGCCATCACCATGACGGCATCGTAGACGTAGGGCGCGTAGAGGTTTACCTCGGCGCCCATTTCTTTCTGAAAGCGCTCACGGAAATCAGCCATCTTTTTCTCATAGGGCCCGACAACACCCCCTGCTTCGGCGCAGAAGACACGATCTTTACCCAGCGCATTGCCTGCAAGCTTGATCATCTCAGCAGTACACATGCCATCTCCGCCCATCATCTTGGCGTTGATCTTCAGCTGATCCATTTGGCGCAACATGGGGCCTGCGACGGCATCCATGCCGCCGTAGAAGACGATGTCCGGCTTCTTCGCGCGAATCGCCGTCAGAATCGACATGAAATCTGTTGATTTATCAGTGGTGAACTGACGATCAATGACTTTGCCACCGGCGGATTCAACCCCTTTGACAAATTCATCTGCAACCCCCTGGCCATAGGCGGTGCGATCATCGATGACGGCGATGCTCTTCCCTTTGAGCTCGTTGACTGCATAGCGTCCTAGGGTTCCACCGAGAGTGCCGTCATGCGCAACCACCCGGAAGGCGCCTTTGAAACCCTGTTGTGTGTATTTGGGATTGGTTGCTGATGGGGAAATCTGGGGAATGCCTGCATCGTGGTAGAGCTTCGAGGCGGGGATTGTGGTTCCGGAGTTCAGGTGTCCAATGACGCCGGCGACTTTGGCATCAACCAATTTCTGTGCGGCGGCAGTTCCCTGTTTGGGGTCTGCGCCATCATCTTCAGAGATGAGCGTAAAGGTCACGGGCTTGCCATCAATTTTGACGCCCGCTTTGTTGAGATCGGCGATGGCGAGCTTCGCACCAAGTTCATTGTCTTTGCCAAGATGCGCGACGGATCCGGTCAAGGGGCCGACGTGCCCGATCTTGACAGAGGAATCTTTCGGGGCGCAGCCAACGAGGCCAACAGTAATCGCAGTGAGACTGGATAACAACAGTTTCTGTGAGGGTGTAAACGTCTTTGAGGGCGCAGTCATAAACATCTCCAAGAGAAAAGTGGACAAATCCAATCGGGCTTGAGATACAGGGGTTTACGAAGACGGGCTTAGTGTACGGTTTTCCCGTGGTTTTGTTCAGGGGGTACAAAAAGCGCCTACACTCTTGTCCATGAATCCCCTGATCAACGAATCCCGCCCTGGTTTGGTGCTTCTGCGCCAGATTCTGATTGCTGTGCTCTGGGTGAGTGCGGTCTCGCTGCTGGGTCAGATGTTGACCGACCTGGGGCCCTGGTACCGGGGCCTGCGTCAGCCTGACTGGAAACCGCCCGATTGGGCCTTTGGCGTGATCTGGACGTCTATTTTTGTGCTGCTCGTTATTGCGGGCGTCATGGCCTGGCGAAAAACTTTGAGCGATGCTCAGCGCGTTCAGTTGTTGGCGTTGTTTGGGATTAACAGCATGCTCCACGTGTTCTGGAGCTTTTTGTTCTTTACGGCAAAGCGGCCAGACTGGTCGATGTGGGAGCTGCCCCTGCTGTGGCTATCGATTCTGGCGTTGATTGTCACGATCTGGCGCCTGTCGAGGGTGGCGAGCCTACTCCTGCTGCCTTATCTGGTCTGGGTGACCATTGCCGGGTTTTTGAACTATGCCAACGTGCAATTGAATGGACCGTTTGACCGGTCTGCAGTACAGCCCTCTCCTAGTGCAACAGAGTCCCCCGCCCGTTAGGGTGGCTTTTTACATCGCCACGGCGGATTTCAATGGTTCGAAGCAATTGGCGTCGCATGGCGTCAAAGGCATCTCGTAGCGCGACATAGGCGTCTTCGTGGCTTGCTCGGGTTGTCGCGAGTTCATGCCCGGGGATGGTGATGTCGAGTCGAACCGCGTAAGGTCTACCTTGGTGCTGATGTTTTTGTTCAAGCGAGATGGTGACTCGGCAGGTCAGAAGATCCTTAGCGAATCGATCGAGTTTCTCCGCGTGTTTTTGGGCAGCGTGCTCTAAGGCATCAGAACGGTCGACCCCAAGAAAGTGAATGATCAGTGGCTGTTTCATACGGCCAGCATCTCAGCACGAGAGTGGCCTGCGGGCACGGCTGATGAGGATTTCGAGGGTCTAGCGGGCGGTGTACCCGCCATCAATCGCAAACTCTGCGCCGGTGACAAATGCAGACTCGTCACTGAGTAAGTAGACCACGCACCAGGCGATGTCATCAGGCGTTCCCATGCGGCCGAGCGGATGGGCGGCTCCGGCTGCTGCTTTAGCGGCCTCTAGATCCGGGCTTGTTGCTTGCAGGTGGTGTTCCACCATGGGCGTCCAGATGTATCCAGGATGGATGGAATTAAAGCGAATCTGCTGAGACGCGTACTGCATCGCATCGTTTTTCGTCATTAGACGAACAGCGCCTTTTGCAGCATGGTAGGGGGGCACTGAGGCGAGCCCAACGAGTCCAGCGATCGACGATAAATTGACCACACTGCCACCGCCATTGCGTTGCAGGTGCGGGATAGCGTGTTTGGTTCCGAAGAAAACACCTTTGACATTGATTGCCTGAACCAGATCCCACTCTTTCTCGGTCACCTCGTGCGTCGGCTTACTGACGCCCGAGATGCCTGCATTGTTCACCAGTCCGGTGAGCCGACCAAACTTTTGTACGACGCCATCTATGGCTGCTTTCACCTCGGACTCTTTAGAGATGTCGCAATGCCAGAAGGCGGCTTGTCGGCCTTTGGCGACGAGTGAGTCGACCAGGGTCTTGCCTTCAGCATCAAGAACATCCAGCACGGCCACCGCCGCCCCTTCGTCAGAGGCACGCTCGACACAGGCATGCCCAATACCAAGGGCGCCGCCCGTGACGGCGATGACTTTGTCCTTTAAACGATTCATCTGAGGTTCTTTGGCTTGGCTTACGCCTTCGCAATCCCTAACAAGTGGGCCATATCTTTAAAGAAGATCTTTATATGCGCCATGGGTTTTTTTCGTACAAGTTTCTTGTGCATATAGGACTCAAACGTGAGTGTCTGGACATCCTTGTCTTCACAAATTTTGACAAATTTTTCGCGGCGTTTGTCGCTGGAATACCAGAAGTACTGAAGGATCCCGAGAATCCAAAAGACGCGACCGTGTTCCTTCATGAATCGCTTGCGGGCTGATGCAAGTGCCTTGGCATTACCCGTGACCAGAAACGCCTCAACCGCCTCACCCGCAAGCCGGCCTCCGGCCATGGCGTAGTAGATGCCTTCGCCGGAGGCGGGGGCAACGACACCCGCGGCATCGCCAGCAAGCACCAGGTTTCTCCCGTTGTCCCAATATTTCAGCGGCTTCAGTGGAATGGGGGCCCCTTCGCGTCGTAGGGTTTCCGCTTTGTCTAACCCGGCCGCCTGTCTGACCAGTGCGGTGGCATGGCGAAGCGAGAATCCTTTGTCAGCACTCCCGACACCGATGCTTGCCGTTTTGCCGTGGGGAAACACCCAGCCATAAAAATCAGGCGACATCTTTCCGTTGTAATAGACATCGCAGCGCGAGCCTTCGTAGTCAGCGGGCGGATGGTCTGGTGTCTTGACGATCTCGTGATAAGCAAAAACATACTTTGTCTTTTCCGCGTCACGAATATTCTGGCGTGCCACCTCTGACTTCGCGCCGTCTGCGCCGATGACGGCGCGGGCTCTAATCTGTGCGGGAAATGTATCGGTATCGCCGGCCTGGCCTCGTGCAGCAAAGTGCACGGTAACGCTACCGTCATCAAGCTGCTCCAGTCTTGAGAACGTCCCGATTCGACGCTCAGCGCCATGCGACTGCGCACGCGTACGAAGCCATTCATCAAACTCAGCGCGATCGACAAGACCAACAAACCCGTTATCAATTGGAATATCGACCTTGTGATTGGTTGGCGAGATCATGCGTGCTTTGGTGGCATGGGCGACCAACATGGCGTCTGGGATCAGGAAGTCTTTCATCGCTCTCGGCGGAATCGCACCACCGCAAGGTTTGATCCTTCCCGCACGATCTAGTAATAAAACCTTATAGCCCTTTAAGGCAAGATCATCTGCAGCGGTTGCGCCGGCTGGTCCACCGCCAATAACGGCGACGTCGTATACGGGTTGCGTGTGGTTAGGCGAGTTCATGACGTTCCTTTGGGGTCCAGGATGATCGTTGGGGAGTGACAGTCGCCTGCGGTGTGCCGATCCGCATCGCGAGTTTTGCGGCAATTAGAAAGAGCAGGGCCTCTATGAAAAAGACTGCGCCGTAGGCAAATCCTGGCGCATCAATGAGGGCGCGTGCGAGGTCGCTTGCCGTTGCGCCTAAAAGTCCACCGGCACCGAATGCGATCGCCTGCGCTGCACCCCAGAGACCGACTCGCGTGCCTTCGCGGCCTCCACGGCCCTTGCCCGCGAGCTTCATCATGGAGGCGATCGCGGCAATCGAGAATGCCCCGTTAAACAACCCCAAGGCAAAGACGGTCAGCTTGAGCGGATAGTTGCCACCAACGATGCCTGCTGCAACAAGACTCAATAGGGCAAATGCAGAGGCAATACAGCCTCCGACGGTCCAGAATCGTAGAGAACCAAATGGTCGATTACCAAAGCGCCCGCAGGCAAACGCAACGATCACCATTCCGGTCAGCACGCCACTGTGTTGTAAGCCTGAGAGGCTCGTGGTCTGACCGGGCGTGTATTCAAAAACGATTCCCGCAAACGGCTCAAGAATGAGATCTTGCGCCGAGAAAGCAAGCATGGAGATGAACACAAAAATGGTGAACTGCCGTGCAGCTGACTCCTGCCAGACGGCGCCAATGACTTCTCGAAAGCTTGGCTTAACGCTGAGGTGCGTCTCATGACTTTCCGTAGATTGGCGCTCTTCAGGGTCTTTTTTATCGCGACCGCGGCTCGCTTCTCCCTCGAGTCGAAAGAGTGTGGCCACCGTGATCAGGAAGGCAGCGAGCGACACCACCGAGGAGATCATCAGTAGCCGTTCTGGGGAGTAAGGATCCAGCAGCTGACCAGTAATCCCTGCGGTCATCGCGAGTCCCATGATCATCATCAGCCAGACGATGGTTGCCGCTGCTGCACGACGCTGATCTTCAACGCGCTTTGCAAGCAGCACGATCACCGAGGTGCCGGATGCGCTGACACCAAGGCCGATCATGCTAAAGGCGATGATGGCGAGAAGCGTTGCAACAAGGGAATCTGTTGGCATCAGCGTGGTGGCGAATGCAGCAAGGACGCCGCCCGTCCCTAGGACAGCCATGCCGCCGATGATCCATGGCGTGCAACGACCCATCATGTCTGAGCCGTAACCCATGCGCGGCCGAACCATCTGCACCGCGTAGTGCAAAGCCACGAGAAGACCGGGCAACATCGCAGGGAGCGCAAGTTCAACCACCATGATCCTGTTGAGAACAGAGGTGGTGAGTACGACGACTGCGCCGAGACTCAGTTGCGCCAGTCCAAGCCGAACGATAGAAAACCACCCGAAAGGCCGGTCGATAGCGTTGGTGGTTGTGGTCGATGTCATGTGAGACCTCGCAGGGCGAAGGCGCTCACCATCATGCCGCTGACGTAGATGGGAACGCCGAAGCCACTGTAGTAAAGCGCGCGTGCAGAGGGGGCCTTGAGAAACCAGCCCATGAGGATCATCTGACCGATCAGCAGTGCGATGACTGCGATCGCGGAGAGTGGCGCTCCCCAGTGAACGAGTAGGGCAATCACAACGACCTGGGGAATCGCCATGGTCCAACAGGCGAGCCATGCTGCGCGTTGAACGCCGAGCTGAACCGGTAGCGATCGAACGCCCATCTGCTGGTCTCCGGCGACGGCCTTGAAGTCGTTGAGGGTCATGATGCCGTGGGCGCCGAGACCATAGAGCAACGCGATGGTCATCGAATGGGGCCCCGGCATGACGCCTCCGATCATGACTGCAGTCCCCGTGATCCAGGCGAGTGTTTCGTAACTGAGACCACAGGCGAGATTGCCCCACCAGCCGTTTTCTTTTAACCGAACCGGCGGCATGCTGTAGGCCCATGCAAGGATGAGTGCCAGCGTCGTTGCGATGAAGCCCCACTGGCCAAGTCCAGTCGCAACGAGGAGTGATAGCGCTGTCCAAATAATCGCGATGACGAGCCCCCATCTTCCGGGGATGCGGCCACTCGGAATGGGTCGGTTCGGCTCATTAATCGCATCGACCTCTCGGTCAAACCAGTCGTTGACCGCCTGACTTGTCGCGCAGACGAGCGGCCCGGTCAGAAGTAGGCCCAGCAAGATGATTCCCCAGTTCGCCAGAAGATCCATTCCTGAGGCGATCACACCGCAAGTAAACGCCCACATTGGGGGGAACCAAGTGATGGGTTTTAGCAGTTCGGCAACCGCCTTCGGGTCGGGTAGTGGGCGGGGAACGCGACCCGTAACGGATTGATCCATAAAAACATTTTCTTATTGACATATCTAACCGTCAACTAAAACTTACACATACAATGGAAGATATGAAAAGCCCTGGTTCTGTCCCCATAAAACCTCATGCGATTGTCATCGGGAGCGGCTTTGGCGGCCTCGCCGCAGCCGTTCGTCTTGGGGTGAAGGGATACCGGGTCACGGTGCTTGAAAAGCTGGACCAGCCGGGGGGGAGGGCTTATGCCCATCGTCGCGGCGGATACGTGTTTGATGCGGGGCCAACGATCGTGACGGCCCCGTTTCTGCTCGAGGAGCTTTGGACGATCTCGGGCAAGAAGATGTCCGATCACATCGACCTTCGACCCTTGAATCCGTTTTATCGGATCCGTTTTGATGACGGCACTTGGTTTGACTATTCCGGTGATCCCGAGGCGATGCGGAAAGAGGTCGCCCGGTTCAGTCCCGATGACCTAGTCGGCTATGACCGCTTTTTCCAAGAGGCTGAGAAATGCTACCGGCTCGGGTTTGAGGACTTAAGCACGGTGGCCTTTGATTCGATCACCGATCTTTTGGCGGCCTTGCCGTCGATGGTCAAGATGAAGGCCTGGAAGAGTATTCATGCGCTGGTCGCCCAGCATATTCAGCATCCCAAGCTTCGGATGGTCTTCAGTTTCCACCCGTTGCTGATCGGGGGCAATCCTTTCTCAGTCACCTGTGTCTATGCCCTGATTAATTCACTTGAGCGCAAACATGGCGTGCATTGGGCGATGGGGGGCACCGGCGCCCTTGTCCGTGGTCTTGTCGATCTGATTGAATCGCGTGGCGATGTGGTTCGCTGCCAGGCCGAGGTTAAAAAAATTCTTGTGGAAAATGGGCGTGCGACCGGTGTGCTGCTTGCCGATGGCAGCCGCGTGTCAGCCGATATCGTCGTCTGCAATGCGGATACCGCCTGGGTCTATAAGCACCTGATTGATCCCGAACATCGACGTCACTGGACAGATCGCAAGATCGAGCGGATGCGGTCATCGATGAGCCTGTTCGTCTGGTATTTTGGGACGAAGCGTCAGTTTCCCGATATTCCGCACCATATGATTTTGATGGGGCCGCGATACAAAGAACTGCTTCGGGATATCTTTAAAAAGCATCATCTTGCCGAGGATTTCAGTCTTTATTTGCATCGGCCGAGTGCGACGGATCCTTCGGTTG
The DNA here is from genome assembly GCA_039800285.1 of Pseudomonadota bacterium. Classification (GTDB taxonomy): domain Bacteria; phylum Pseudomonadota; class Gammaproteobacteria; order Burkholderiales; family Burkholderiaceae_A; genus Lacustribacter. Next base: position 5,474 of record JBDLRA010000053.1, on the reverse strand, counting down.
CGCCCCCCGGGCATGACACGTTTTATGTGCTCTCACCGGTGCCGCATCTCGGCAGTGGCACCGACTGGGCCGTGCAGGCAGAGCCCTATCGGCAGGCGATCGCTGAATACCTCGATAAGACCGTGATGCCAGGGTTTGAGGCCGAGGTCACCGAGTCATTTACCACTACGCCCGTTGATTTTCAGAATCGTCTGCTTTCTTATCGCGGTGCCGCGTTTGGTCCTGAGCCCATTCTTTTGCAGAGTGCCTGGTTTAGACCCCACAACCGAAGTGAAGATGTGGACCGACTATTTATGGTCGGCGCCAGTACCCATCCCGGCGCCGGCATTCCGGGGGTGATTGGCTCGGCGAAGGCGTTGGCGTCAGTGTTACCCGATCCAGAAAGCCTGATGCCTTATCAACAGGTTGCACATGTCTGATCGCGCTGAGATCGATCAGTCTTGTGAGCGACTGATGCGGTCAGGGTCGCATTCGTTTTTTGCCGCATCACGTATCTTGCCGGAGCGATTTCGTCTTGCAGCGACCGCCATTTATGCCTTTTGTCGTGTCGCGGATGATGCGGTCGATGAAATGCCGCATGGGGGGTCGATTGACATCGTCATGGCGTATCTGCATGAGCGTGTTGATGCGATCTATCGTCACGAGCCGTTTGGCATTGATGCGGATATTGCCTTTTCAGGGATCGCCCACGAGTTCGGTATTCCCAAGGCAGTTCCTCTCGCCTTGCTTGAGGGATTCCAGTGGGACGCTGAAGGGCGTCGATACGAAACCATTGATGATCTGTATGCCTACGCAGCCCGTGTGGCGGGTACTGTCGGAGCAATGATGACGCTGGTCATGGGCGGACGTTCAGTGACGACGATTGCCCGCGCCTGTGAGCTCGGTGTTGCCATGCAGCTCACAAATATTGTTCGCGATATTGGCGAGGATGCCCGTCGTGGGCGGATTTATCTGCCACTGCAATGGCTTCAGGAAGAAGGCATTGATCCTGATCGGTTTATTGCCGCGCCAAGTTTTGATGACCGCATTGCGCGGGTGACACGACGGATGCTCGCCACGGCAGATCAGCTCTACAGACGTGCCGAGACCGGTATTTCTGCGCTTCCGAGAGACTGCCGCGCATCGATCATGGCGGCGCGGCTGATCTATTCCGATATTGGTCGTGTGATTGCACGTCGTGGTTATGACGCGATCGAAGCGCGTGCGGTTGTCTCGGGCTTTCGAAAGTCAGTCCTCATGGGTCGCGCCTTGTTGGCGGGGTTGGTTGCGCCTCAGCAAGATTTCTTATTGCAGCCACTGCCCGCGATTCGGTTTTTGATGGAAGCGCTGCCTTCCGGGGAGTCGGATGCGATTCGGCCGGACTCTCTGCATGCGGTGATTGACCTTTTTGAGCGGGTCGCGCATCGAGAAAGAGCGGGCCGGTCGTTGCCGTAAAATGCTTCCTTTCCGCGAAAGGTGGCTATGAAGACTTACAAGATTGCGTGTATCCCCGGCGATGGCATCGGGAAAGAAGTGGTCCCTGCAGGACAAAAACTGCTTGAGGCGATTGCTGCGACCAATCCCGGATTCTCATTTGAATTCACCTCATTTGACTGGGGCGGGGATTACTACCGTCATCACGGCAAGATGATGCCGGACGACGGTCTGTCGGCGATCCGCAATATGGATGCGATTTTGTTTGGATCGGCAGGCGACCCGGATATTCCCGATCACATCACGCTGTGGGGGCTTCGACTCAAGATCTGTCAGGGCTTTGATCAGTATGCGAATGTCAGACCGACCCGAATTCTTCCCGGTATTGATGCGCCATTAAAGCGTTGTGGCCCTAAAGATCTCGACTGGGTGATCGTTCGAGAGAACTCAGAAGGGGAATATTCCGGGGTGGGAGGGCGCGCGCATCAAGGGCACCCGATCGAAGTAGCAACGGACTTATCTGTAATGACGCGTGCGGGGGTGGAGCGCATCCTGCGTTATGCATTCCGTCTCGCACAGTCTCGTCCCCGTAAGCAGTTGACGGTGGTCACGAAATCCAATGCCCAGCGTCATGCGATGGTCATGTGGGATGAGATCGCGGTCCAGATCTCCAAAGAGTTTCCGGATGTTCGATGGGATAAGGAACTTGTCGATGCAGCCACCGCAAGAATGGTGAATCGTCCGGCATCGTTGGACACGATCGTGGCGACGAACTTGCATGCGGACATCTTGAGTGATTTGGCGGCTGCGTTGGCCGGTAGTCTCGGCATTGCCCCAACGGGCAACATTGACCCTGAGCGTCGTTATCCGTCCATGTTTGAGCCAATTCATGGCTCTGCATTCGACATCATGGGCAAGGGCCTGGCGAATCCCGTTGGGACGTTCTGGTCGGTGGTCATGCTGCTTGAGCACCTCGGTGAGGCGAAGGCAGCGGCGGCGGCCATGGCAGCGATCGAATCCGTGACCGCAGATCAGTCCCTTCACACCCGAGATCTCGGGGGCACGGCGACGACCGCCCAGGTGACTCAGGCAGTCTGCGACGCAACAACGCGCCTGCTAAAAAAATAGTCTTTTGGGGAAGGGTGGGGCCTATCCGGGATAGGTTTTCTGGGGCGATTTATCGCAAGAAAATCATGAGGTTTCCGGATTAACCCGCATGCCATTTTTATGCTGGCGTGTTACCTTCACCGCTCATTTCCTTAGGAGGGTGTTTATGAAGTTTCCCAAGTTTTTGAAATTCGCGGCAGCCGCAGCAGCGGGCCTGACCCTTGCGGGCAGCGTCTATGCTCAGGCCAAGCCTAACCCCAATTGGCCGACAAATCTGACGCTGGGAACAGCTTCGGTGGGGGGTACCTACTTCGTTTATGGCCAGGTCTGGGCAAGTCTGGTGAACGAGAAGATCGGCACCAAGATCAGCACCCAACAGACACAGGGTCCTAACCAGAACATCATCCTGGCAGATTCCAAACAGATTGATTTCGGTATGACCACCATGGGCGTTGCGCTCCAAGCATGGACAGGTCAGGGCGAGTGGACGAAGGGCAAGAAGTTCAGCAACGTTCGGGCGATTTTCCCGATGTATGACACACCCTTCCACTTCATCGTTCTTGAGAAGTCGGGTATCAAGTCGGTCAAAGATCTTGCCGGCAAGCGCGTGGGCGTTGGCCCCCGTGCTGGCACCTGTGGTACGTACTTCCCCCTGATGTTTAAGGCGATTGGTCTGGATGTGACGGTTCGTAACGGTCAGGCTTCTGACATGGCAGCGAACCTGCAAGACGGTCTGATTGATGCGTTCCCCTTCTGTGCTGGCGTGCCCATTGCTGCTTATTCAGAGCTTGAGAACACGACCAAGGTTCGCTATCTGACCTACTCGGCAGATGAGCTGGCAAAGATCAAAAAAGCTCTGCCGGAACTCTCTGACTCTGTCATTCCCAAGTCGGCCTACAAGCAGATGACGGAAGATCACAAGACCGTCGGCCTCTTCAACTTTGCGATTGCTAACAAGGATGTGTCCGAGGATCTCGTTTACAACGTTGTCAAAGCCGTTCTCGAGAACAATCCTCAGATGGTGAAGGGTCATGCGGCCTCAGTAGAGACGTTGACGCAGAACTGGAACCGCAATACGTTCTTGCCGTTCCACCCTGGTGCAATTCGTTACTTCAAAGAAAAGGGCATCAACGTTCCTAAGAATTTGATTCCGCCCGAGTACAAAGGCTAAGGTTTGCTAACCTAGCCAGGAAGGCCGGCCGCATTACTGATAAGGTGATGCGGCCTTTTTATCAGCAATAGAGGAAATAGATAATGACATTCCCAACCAACCCCTCCACAGACGATGTGATCAATCCACCGATGGTGGAGGAAGAGTTTGCGGGTAACAAGCGTACCCTGGTGGGTTGGGAGTCGTTGGTCCTTGCGGCGTTATGTATTTCTTTCACGCTGTTCCATTTGTATGTCTTGAATGTCTACTCGCTTGAGCCTTTGATGTTCCGTGCGATCCACGTAGGCTGGGGTGGCGCGATTGGTTTTATGTTGTATGCGGCGACACGACGTCCGCAAAAGAGCGGTGTGCCCTGGTACGACTGGATCCTGGTCATCGCCTCGGCGGCTTGCGCCATCTACATTACCGTTGAGATTGATGGATTGCTCTTCAGAGCGGGCGCCCAGTTTGAGCTGGGTGACGTCGTCACCGGTGTCGCTGGGACCCTGTTGCTTTTGGAATTCGGCCGCAGAACTTCTGGGCTTGCGCTACCCATTATCTGCGGCATTTTCATTTTGTATTCTTTTGTTGGCCCCTGGATGCCGGGTGTGCTTGAGCACAAAGGATTCGCGGTCGATCGATTCTTCACTTACATCTATAGTGAGTACGGCATCTTTGGGGTGACCACGCAGGTGTCATCGTCGTACATCATTCTGTTCGTCTGTTTCGCGGCTTTCTTGCAGGTTTCGAAGGTCGGTGACTACATTAATGATCTCTGTAACGCGTTGTTTGGCTGGGCCCGTGGCGGTCCCGCAAAGGCAGCGGTTGCCTCGGGAGTGCTCTTTGGTTCGATCTCAGGCTCAGCGGTGGCCAACGTGGTTGCGTCTGGCATGGTGACCATTCCCATGATGCGCAAGGTGGGGTACGACAAGGAGACGGCTGCCGCCATTGAGGCGACTTCTTCAACAGGGGGGCAGATCACGCCCCCAGTCCTTGGTGCCGGCGCCTTTCTGATGGCTGAGATTACCGGCATTCCCTACAGCACGATTGCGCTGGCTGCTGTGATTCCTGCGGTGCTGTTTTATATCGCCTGCTGGATTCACGTGGACCTGCATGCCACTCGTCTTGGCCTGCGCGGACTGCGTCGTGACGAACTGCCCCCGATCAAAGAGATGCTTAAGCGCATCTATCTTTTCTCGCCGATTATCGTGCTGGTGCTTGCCTTGATGGAGGGGTATTCGCCGTTCCGTGCGGGCGGACTTGGCATTCTGACCGCGCTGATTGTCGGCTGGCTCGCGATTCGATACGGTGACCTTGACGACGGAACGGGAGCGAAAGTAAACCCCACCATCAAGTTTGCGCGGGAGCTGTTGATTCGTGTTGTCTCCATGGTCGCCATCGGGGGGCTTGCTGTCTTGGTGATCAACTATGTTCCCGGTCTGCTGAAAGGCACGCTTGGAGACATGTCTGGTTTTGCGGTGGGCATGGTGATCATCTTGATTTTGGCTGGGCTGTTTGGCGCTGCCAAGACAATTGAGGCCTTGAACCTCGCGGCCCGTGACACGATTCAGTTGGTCGCTGTCTGCGGCTGTGCGGGCATCATTGTTGGCGTTGTGGCCCTCACCGGTATTGGTGGCCGCTTCTCTGAAATGATTCTGGGTATTGCGGGCGTGAACCAGTTGCTCGCGATGGTCTTCGCAGCGATGGTGGCACTGATTCTTGGCATGGGTATGCCAACAACCGCCGCCTATGCGATTGCCGCTGCCGTACTCGCACCGGGCCTGTCTAAGATCGGCGTTGAGCC